>JAICTW010000155.1 GCA_025936195.1 Flavisolibacter sp. | reverse complement strand
ATTGAAATCATCATTGATGAATTCCTCCAATTCATTTAGCAACCTGCTCACTTTCTTGTTCAAGCCTTCATCAATTTGTGAACTCGTGAACTCATGGACTTGCGAACTCTTCAACCACTCATACGCTTCCATCAATCGCTTCAAACCTTTTTCCGCCGCCTGCAAGGCTTCGTTGCCAAAATCAAGAGTGCTTCTGTAATGCGTTTGCAAAATGAAAAAGCGGATGGTCATGGGCGAATAGGCTTTTTCCAGCAAGCGATGATCGCCGCTGAACATTTGTCGCAATGTAATCACGTTATTATAGCTCTTGCCCATTTTTTTTCCGTTAATGGTAATCATGTTGTTATGGATCCAGTAACGGGCCGGCTCTACACAATTGCAAATAGTGCTTTGGGCAATTTCACTTTCATGATGCGGAAACAAAAGGTCCATACCGCCACCATGAATATCGAATTGCTTTCCCAGATATTTTGTGCTCATTGCAGAGCATTCAATATGCCAGCCGGGAAAACCCTCGCCCCATGGACTTTTCCAGCGCATGATGTGTTCCGGCGGAGCGGCTTTCCACAATGCAAAATCAGCTCTGTCTTTTTTCTCTTCCTGGCCTTCGAGATCTCTTGTAGTTTCTAATAAGTCATCAATCACTCTTCCACTCAGCTTTCCATAATCGTGGCCTTTTGCATATTTTTTTACATCGAAATAAACGCTTCCATTCACTTCATAAGCATAGCCGGCTTTGATCAGTTCTTCAATCATGCTGATCTGCTCCACAATATGTCCCGTGGCTGTGGGTTCAATGCTTGGTGGTAAGCAATTAAACTGGTCCATAGCCCAATGAAACAGGTTGGTATATTTTTGAACCAGTTCCATTGGTTCCATTTTTTCAATTTGTGCTTTGGTGGAAATTTTATCAATGGCTTCACGGCCTTCTTCTTCAAAATGACCGGCATCGGTTATATTTCGAACATAACGCACCTTATTGCCATAGTGCAAAAAATAACGGAAGATCACATCAAAAGTGATGTAAGGCCTTGCGTGTCCCAGGTGGCTTTCGCCGCTAACGGTTGGTCCGCATACATACATGCCTACATGGCCGGGCACCAATGGAATAAATTCTTCTTTCTCTCTTGTATAAGAATTGTAAACTCTCAAATTGCTCATTCGGCAAAGATAGCAAGTGGCAGCAACGTGAATGGCGAATGGTGAATAGTGAATTCGAGAGTTCTTTCAAACATTATAATCTTAGGTTGTTTGGATGTAAGAAATTTTATTCTAAAGAATTTACCAGTGACAAATCCTTACACAATCCCGCCGAAACCTTCGGCTATTAACTTTTGATTACTTCTCTAATTGCACATCAACCACCAGCATGTAATGATCGGAAGAGTGCTTAATAATGCGGTTGAATTGTTTGATTGCAAAATTTTTTGTAGTAAGAATATAATCAATCCGCAAAGTAGGCGCTATGTAGGAAAAGGTTCTGCCTATACCAAGACCGGTCATCAAAAAGGCATCCTGCAGGTCTTTGTCTTTAATGGTATAATACGTGTAGGAATTAGGAACATCATTGAAATCACCTGTCAAAATAAAAGGGTAAGGCGATTTTGAAATTTCTTCCTTTACAATATCCGCCTGACCGCAACGATTGATAACACCTCTCTTCAATTTTGAAAAAACACTTCTTGAATTTTTTACCGCCTGCTCGTCTGTCTTTTTAATTCCGTCTATAGTTTCATAATCCTTTTTCTGGAACTGAACCGATTGAAGGTGTGTAGTGTACAGCCGTATGGTGTCGTTGTTAAAAACAACATCAGCATGCAGTAAAGCCTCTGGTAGGCTTGGTTTGGGATACCGGATGAGACCCCGGTTGATCAGCGGATACTTTGAAAAAATAACCTGACCATACCACTGTAAATAGCCATCATCGTCATGAGAAAAATAATAGTAAGGATAACCTAATTCCTTTGTTATATAGTCCAGGTTATTGTAGTACTGCGGATCGGTGGAAGTAAAAAATTCCTGAAAGCAAAGCACATCTGCATTCTGTTCCTTGATCTGGTCCATCATCTTCAACCTGGTTTGGCTTCCTTTGTTATTGTTGCGTTTCCATTCTACAAACCGGGCCACGTTCCAATGAGCAATCCGCAAAACATTTTTGGGTTTGTTATAATCGAATTTGTCCGGAATATGAAAAGCAAAAAAAACAGATATGCTTTTGTAGCCAATGGCAAGACAGACGATAGAGATCAGCATCCATTTTGGCTTGAACACCAGCCAAAAGAAAATAAAAGCAATGAGTGTAATAATAATGAACGCAAAGCCCAACCCCATTAAAGAGATCAGCCACCATTTTTTTGGGTTGAGATAAGGCGCTAAACAAACCAACAAAAAAAGCACAGCAACAACGCTGTTCAGAAACAGAAAGAAAATTTTTGTGAAGCGACGATAGCCTGCCATTACACTACGAATTTAATTCGCATGAATTAAAAAACGGATTGTCCGTGGTAAATGATATGGCAATTAGTATAAAATGAATTAAGGCAGGTCTTCTTTGCTGGCCCTTTTTAAAATCTCTTTTTCATCTTCCGAAAGGGATTGATAACCTTTTTGACTGATCTTGTCGAGGATCTCATCTATTCTTTGCTGTGTAACAGAGTTTGTTTTTTTAAAGGGTTGAACAGTTGCTTTGTAAAACAATTGCGATCTAACCGTTCTTCCTTTTTTGGGCTTATCAGGATTGAAAAGATTCAGGACCCAGTCATAAAAATTAGTCATCCAGTTGCCCCAGTCGTGACCACGCTGAAGCATCAACATGAAAACAAAACCCATAAGCCCGCCGGCAATGTGGGCAATGTGTCCACCGGGATTGCTTTCAGGAATGGTCGCAAGGTCAATGATCAGATACAACACAGTGATGATCCAAATAGGAATGCCACCATTAAGCATTTGAAAGATGCGGTAATTAGGAGCAAGTGTTGTAGTGGCAATGGCAATGGCCATAATGCCAGCCGAAGCTCCGAACGCCTGTGCATAAGCAATATGTTCTTTTAAAGGAGGAATAATATTGTAAGCCAGCATATAGGCAAAGGCGCCGGCCAGAGCCCCGTATAAAAATATAGGAATGATTTTCCGGTTGCCGGCAAGGTCCTGTAAAATATATCCGAAAGCCCAAAGCCATAACATATTGCCGAGTATATGCCAAATGTTTTGCGTGTCGTGCACAAACATGTGGGTGATCAGTGTCCAGGGACGACTCAGGAATTTATCCAGATCGGCGGGAAGGGTTAACCAATAAAAAAAATCGTTGTAAAAAAAAGCAAGACCCTGATCGGCTTTGCTGAAATAATAAACCACCTTCACAAAGGCCAGTATCACAAATACAATCAGGTTCACGGCCATCAGAAGGGTCAGCGCATTGCCGTCCTGTCCAATAGAAAGCCGGTGCCTGTTTCGTTGTTGGTAGTAACTCATGGTGTTAATCTAAAAGCTGCAATTTATTTGCCACGTTAATAAAACGTCTTGCGGTTCGTTTTATTCCAAATTAAAACTAAAATAAATCCGGTAATTGCCCCGCCTAAATGTGCAAAGTGTGCTATATTATCGCCACTGATATTGGCTGCTCCACCAAAAAGATCAATAGCCGCCATTCCCAACACAGCCCATTTTGCTTTAATGGGAATTGGGATGAACATGATGTATAATTCTGTATTCGGAAACAAATAGGCAAAAGCGACGAGAACACCCATGATGGCGCCAGAAGCTCCTACTGCAGGAGCAGCAGCGCCGATCAAAGTTGAGATTCTTGGATCAATCGGATTGGTATCAAGAACATGTAACAATTCCTCACACCTGAAATATTGAATGATCAAATGACAGGCTGCAGCACCTACTCCGCACACCAGGTAAAACAATAAGAACCGTTTGCCACCCCAAACATTTTCCAATATCCTTCCAAACATCCAAAGCGCAAACATGTTGAACAGAATATGATAAATAGGTCCGTGTGCAAACATGTGCGTAGCGATTTGATAGGGTTGGAATCTTTCGAAGCTTGCATAAACTCCGCCGGACACAAGAATTTGATGCAGCCGTTCCGGCATTACCGGGTACAATGAAATTCTTTCCATGATATGGTACTGGCTTTCCAGCATCTGCTCGGCAATCCAAACCAACACATTTATGATGATCAGGTTTTTTACAACGGGAGGAAAATTGTTCGGTCTATAGTATTTGAAATCGCTCATTTATTTATGTTTTAACTGAACTACATTCTCAATGTGATGGGTATGAGGGAACATGTCCACCGGCTGCAATCGGGTCACTTCATATTTTTCGTCCAGTAAGGCAAGATCTCTTGCCTGCGTGGCGGGATTACAACTTACATACACAACAATTGGCGCTTCTATTTCCAAGATTTTTTTCACCAGCTTTTCATGCATGCCTGCCCGCGGCGGATCGGTAATGATGACATCCGGTTTTCCATGTTTGTCAAAAAATCCGGCGTTGCAAATATCAATGACATCACCGGTAAAAAATTCCGCATGATGAATATTGTTGAGCAGGGTGTTTTCTTTGGCATCATTAATGGCTTCTGCAATGGCTTCCACTCCAATGATTTTTTTAGCTCCTTTGCTGCAAAAGATTCCAATACTTCCTGTACCGCAATATAAGTCGTACAAGGTTTGTGTGCCATCTAACTCTGCAAACTCTCTTGTGATCTGGTACAGCTTTTCGGCCTGTTTGGTATTAGTTTGAAAAAAAGATTTGGGACCAATTTTAAACTGGAACTCTTCCAGCTTTTCAATTACGTGACCCTTCCCAAGACAGACAACGGGATCAAGATCGGTCATTGAATCGTTCTTCTTCAGATTGATGGTATAAAGCAACGTAGTTATCTGCGGAAATCTCTGTTGAAGAAATTCAAGCACTTGATCTCTCTTCTCTTTATTGTCTTCACCAAAAACCACATTCACCATTACTTCTCCCGTAGCACAAATGCGAAGCTGAAGATTCCTCAAAAAGCCCTTATGCTCCCGGTAATCATAAAAACTCAGCTGTTGCTGATAAGCAAATTCACGAAGTGCATTCCTGATTTCGTTATTGGGTTCAGGCTGCAACCAGCATTTTTCAATTTGAACAACCTTGTCAAAAAAACCTTTGGCGTGAAAACCTAAGGCCCCTGCCCCCAACCGGCTTCCCCCAACGGTGGAAGAGTCAACCGCACTAACCTCATTTTTCGACGAGACTGATAAATAGTTTGCCTCCTGAGTAAGCGAGGGCTGTGCATTTGCGAAGCCTCCTCCGTTGGGGGAGGTTTGGGGGCTGGGCCTCGGGGTAAACTCTTTTGTACTAAATGTATATTCCAGTTTGTTGCGGTAAAACTTATTCTCCCTGGCGCCGGCAATAGGCAAAGGCTGAGGCAATTTTATTTTTCCAATTCTTGTTAAGTTATCAATTACCTGCTGTTGCTTGTACTCCAATTGTTTTGCATAAGGCAGCATTTGCCACTGGCAACCACCACACACGCCAAAATGCTGGCAAAAGGGTTCTACTCTCTCTTTTGAATAGGATTTGAATTGAATTGGATAACCTTCTGACCAGTCTTTTTTGTTTTTGGAAAGACGAATGTCCACTACATCTCCGGGCACTACATTTTCAATAAAGATGACCTTTCCTTCCTGTCTTGCCAGCGATTTTCCCTCGGCAGCATAATTTTCAACCAGTACTTTTTCCAGAATAATAGTTTTCTTTTTTCTCACTGCTCAAAAGTAGGTATTTCTCCTCCTGTGCTTTGTTAGAGAAAGAAGACGACGTGAGATTTAAGATGTCTTTATTATTTGGGGAATAAAGTTTTGAACTATTAAACAATAGTAATGAAGGCTTCTGAGCTAAAATTTAGTAGGAAATAAACCGGCAAAATGTTACCGTTTCTATTCCTCCTCCCTGCCGCTTATCTTTTCCGAAGTGAATTGATTTTTGATGTACTCATTGAAGAAAGAACCCGCCGAACCTTCGCATTCAATATACAATTGAAAGATCTTCCACATTCGCGGCGGTACATTGTAGTAGCGATATACATTGCCGCTTCGGAACTCAATCTCCATTACCTTTTCCTTCTCGTTGTAATCAACGCGGTGAATGGTGGACGACTTGGTTGTGAACACAGGCTTTGACATATAATCAAATATTCACTACCACATAAAAAATTATACCAACAGGATTTCAACATAGTTATCCAGAAAATACTTGCATACCATTTGCAAGAAGGATTGATATGTTCAGAAGATTATCGGCAAGGGTTAAAAAGTTTTGGGCGGAGCTGGCTTTATTATCTATAGAAATGACGATCGTTCTTTGTCTTTTCATTGTAGCACTGGCTGCCTTTGTTTACATCACCAGAAGGGTTTTTATTTTGAATAAAACAAAATTGGATACAAATGTTTTTAATTACCTGAAAACACATGTCAGCGAACGCAACAACGAAATCATGGAAGTGTTTACTTTTTTAGGAACACATCTTTTTCTTATTCCCGCAAATCTTGCCTTGATCGCTTATTTTCTTTTCATCAAAAAAAGAAAATGGTATT
>JAICTW010000337.1 GCA_025936195.1 Flavisolibacter sp. | reverse complement strand
GATTTCGGAGCTGGTAATCCAGGCCTTGTGCCTGAAGTATGATCGTTTGGCAACTCCATAATTATAAAATTGGGAAAATTATTTTTCTGCTCATACCCTTTCAGCTCTTTGATAAACTCCGAAGCACGATACTGGTCGGGTATCCTGAGTGTAAAAGCCGGGTAAGTAGGGCATACATGAGGAGTGATTTGTTCTATAGAACCTTTAGCGCTGATGCTTACGTTATGAGTACCATTTTGTAAGTCATTATATATCTCCATCCATCCGGAGCCCTCCGGCATTACAGTAGTTTTTACAAATTCGCCATAATCACGGAAGGTTAATCCGTGCCTTAAAACATTATCCCAGATAAAGCCCGAGCTGGCATAGGCCAGAGCGTCGTCACCATTATAAGGATAGCTACGGGTAAATCCACCAAAGGATTTTTCGAGATAATCGGTAACGTAAGCTTCATCAGTCCATTGATGACCGGTAGCGCTTAAAATACCGCTACAATTAAAATTATCCATTAGCACAAAGTCTTCAGCTAACCGGTGATGGTTCGGCGTAACCTCTCTGCCAAATTCCACCAAACTCGTATCCCCATTTCCCTGCGGCATATCACCCAATACCTGGTCGTAAGTGCGGTTCTCTTTTATAATATAAACAACATGTTTAAAATAAGAAGTCTGGCTGGGTAACCACGGGACAGGTACCTTTTCCCGGCTCTTTTCACTGGGATGCATCTTTGCCAGCATTTGCACAAAAGAGTTGTTCTCATGTACAGTGTTTGTCATTTTTGCAAGCTCTTGTTTGTCGGGTACCGGAATGATGGAAACAGTACCGAGTACGTCATGAGTATTATGTCCGTGTCTGTTAGTTCTCTGGTTAAGAGAGCCAACTCCTTTTACATTGGCGACATACAGGAAATTACCGCTTTTGTTGGTGATTACTGAACCCGGATACCATCCTGTGGGTATATAACCTGACACTTTACGAAAACCATCTGTGGGTAGAACACATATGGCATTTTCAGTGCCGTTTGCAACGTACAGGTACTGGCCGTCTGGTGAAATAGTTAAGTCATTTGGAGCGCTGCCAAAAAGAATATCTTTCTGTGCATGCACCGAAAGAGTATCTATAACTTCATCTGTCTTTGTATCAATTACCGTGATAATATCACTATTTGCACACGCAACATATAATTTGTCATGATCGGGGCTTAATACCATACCGGTAGGAAGCAAACCCACATCGATAAATTTCTCCTGTACATTCCGGTCCAGGTCTATAACGGATACCGAACCGTGATTTGCAATGCCGGTTACAGGATCAACCAATACCTGTGAGCCGGAAGTATTGTAGGTTGTTTCTCCTTTCTTGGGCCTTCTGCCTCCAAGGTTGGTTACATAAGCTTTATGAGGTGAACCAATAACTATATCATAAGGAGCAATTCCTACCGGAATTTGAACAATATCAGTAGTATCTTTTAAATTGATAACTGCTAAGGAATTGCTTCTGCTTAACGTTACATATATTTTATCTTCTGTATCGGTAAACTCAAGCCCACAAGGAACGGGAGCTCCTCCTATCGCAGGCGCAGGTAATACTATTGGCTTCTCCCAACGCATTATATTCATGGTATCTACCGTTGCGACATTAATGTGACTAGTAGCATCTGTTACAAATACCGTATGACCGTCTGCAGCAAGACACATTCCGGTAGGAGACGCTCCACTGTGTGGGTAAGGCAGCGATTGCAAAATCGTTCTATCAGTTACGTTAATAAGATCCAATGAGTTCATGTTCTTAACGAAAAGCAATTTCCCGTCACGTGAGAGCGCCAGGTCAACAGGCCTGCCCGGTAGATATACCTGGAATCCTGCCGGTTGCAAAAGCTGGTTTGATGGAACCAGGATACTTCCTTTTGGTTGTTTGCCTACTGTTCTTTTACCAAGAATATTTTTCTGCTGGGCAATAGAAACAGATAGAAAACTATAAATGCAAGTAAAAAAAATAATAAAAAGTTTAGTGGTAATTCTTATTGCTTTCATAAACTTAAGTTCTTAAAATTTATTTAATTATACCTCTTAATTCAAATTATTCTTACCTGCTGTTGTTGGTAGGGAGGCCAAGACATGAAGCAAAAGTAATCAGCGTACCTGCCCATTTCCTCTTATAATCCATTTTTCGGTAACCAGCTTCTCTAATGCGAATGGTCCACGCGCATGCAGCTTTTGGGTTGAAATTCCGATTTCTGCGCCTAATCCAAATTCTTCACCATCAGTAAAGCGGGTAGATGCATTGCTATATACAGCCGCAGCATCCACTTCCTGTATAAAACGGTTGCATTGTTTTTTATTTTCTGAAACGATCGCTTCTGAATGTTTGGTAGAATATTTCTCTATATGCTGTAATGCTTCATCTATGTCCTTAACCACTTTTATGGCACATTTAAGGCTTAAGAATTCACGGCCAAAGTCTTCGGGGGTAGCTTTTTGTAAATAAGCATATCCCTTCAATAATTTATGAGCCGCAGCATCCGCAAAAACCTCTACTTGATACTGCTCCAGCAACTGTTGCAATTCCTTTAAAAAAACCTGCTCTATCGATAGGTCCACCAATACCGTATCTACTGCATTACAAACAGAAGGCCGTGAAACTTTCGCGTTTACTACTATATCACGCGCTTTATCTAAAGCAGCTTCCTTCTCTACATAAATATGGCACACGCCAGCTCCCGTTTCTATCACAGGCACCATGCTGTTCTTCCTTACAAATTGAATCAATTGATCAGAGCCGCGCGGTATCAGCACATCCACATACCTCGTAGCCTTGAACAGTTCTTCAACCGTTTCCCTGCCCGAAGGAAGAAGCGTAACACAATCAGGATTGATGGCATGGTCCTTTAAAACTTTTTTGATGATTCTGACAGCTTCTTTATTCGTATTTTCCGCCTCACTGCTTCCTTTCAAAACACATCCATTCCTGCTGCGCAGACAGAGGGCAGCAATATCAAAAGTTACATTGGGCCTTGATTCATAAATAACACCCGCCACACCCAATGGCACAGACAGCTTTTCCAGTTGCAATCCATTGTATAGTACTCTTTTTTCCAGTACTTTCCCTGAGGGATCGGGCAATTTGCTGATCTGCAGAATGCTGTTTGCAATGCTTTTTATTCTTTCAGCATTCAACAGCAGCCGGTCTTTTTTTGGATCGTTGACATCACCCTTCTCCATATCCCTGCTGTTTGCCTTTATTAACGCTGCTGTATTTTCATTCACCTCGCGGGACAGCGCTTTTAACGCTTTCACGATCTGCGCCTCTTTTGTGTTACGCAGGTCAGCAGCCGCTTTATGGGTTTTTATGATCAGTTTTTCAATTGCATTCATATTTCTGTTTTTATACACCTTTTTTAGAAAAGTACAATGTCATCTGCGTGGGCCGCAATAGACCCTTTCTTGGAAACACGCTCCTTTAGTTCTTCAGCACTCATTCTTACTTTAGCTACTCCAATGATCGTTTCTTTTAGATTCACCAACTGCACCACCTCGCCCGGCAAAAATTTTCCTTTTACTTTGGCCACACCTACTGCCAATAAGCTTTTCCGGGTACACAACGCTTTTTCAGCGCCTTCATCCACATAAATGCTTCCAATGGTTATCGAGCCACTCGCCAGCCATTTCTGCCTTGCCTTTAGATCTGATTTATGGGCCTTAAAGATAGTACCTTTTGTTCCTTCCAAGGCATCGGATAAAGGACGCTCGCCGGAAAGCCCGCTGATGATAACTTTTATGCCCAGTGAGGTGGCCAGGCGGGTAAAGGTCAATTTTGAAAGCATCCCACCTAAACCGATACTGCTTTTTTCGGCACGTACAAAAGAAGCTATTTCATGATCAATCTTATCTATCACCGGTATTACTTCTTTTTCTGCATTCAGGAAGCCACCGGCGGAAGTGCAGATAAGCAGTGTTTCCGCGTGAAGCCCTATCGCGATCAGGGTCGCTAATTCATCATTATCAGAAAACTTTAATTCGACATTACTCACTGTATCGTTTTCATTCACCACTGGAATGATATTATTCTCCCAAAATTCCAGGAATGTATCTTTCAATTGAAGAAACTGAGAACGTGTAGAAAAATGGTGACGTTCGCATAACGCCTGCGCTATGGTAATTCCATATTGCGAAAAATAATGATGATATAATTGAATCAGTAAAGGATTGCCCACGGCAGCGGCGGCTTCCTTTTCCGTCAGCGTACCCTTATAATTCCGAATGAATGCCTTGCCACTTGCCACCGCACCGCTGGACACTAATACCACATTGTAGGTAGTGGTGAGGCCAGCTACTTCTTTGGCTAGCTTTTGAATAATAGCTTCATCAATCTCTCCTTTACTGTTTGTGATGATGGTGGACCCCAGCTTG
>JAICTW010000307.1 GCA_025936195.1 Flavisolibacter sp. | reverse complement strand
ACCAATCCAACAACAGCGGCTAATATATAAAACATGGTTTGTGTTTGCACAAAATAGGCAGCCACGCAAATGCCGATCCAGATCAAAACAGCAATGGTGATCACCCACCAATTTCCTATTTTTTTACTGAGGCGGCTCATGACGGTTGCACCCACCATAGCCACCAACTGTATAATAATAATTGTAATTAACAGCTTTGGTTCATCTTCGGGCTTTGGGAAAATTTCTTTCTTGCCAAAACCCGCTGCCACCAGCATTACGGTTTGAACACCCATGCTGTACAAAAAGAAGCTCAATAAAAAGCGTCTTAGCGAAGGCATTTGCTTTAATTGGAACCAGACTTTTTTTAATTCGTGGAAGCCATTGAAAAGAACATTCTTCTTTGCTTTCCTTTCAGCGCCGCTGGTAATGGGTAGCGACCTGAATGTAATTTGTGCAAAGCCCATCCACCACAAGCCGGTAAGTAAAAAAGAAATTCGTGCGCCAATGCTTTTGTCTGCTGCATTCAAGCCAAACCAGGCTGGTTTAAGAATAATAATGAAACAAACAATTTGCAGCAATACACTTCCAATATAACCTAAGGCAAAACCTTTTGCGCTGATTCGGTCCTGGTCTTCGGGTGCAGCAATGTCCGGTAAATAAGAATTATAAAATACCAAGCTGCTCCAAAATCCCCAGGCAGCTACTGCAAAAGCAATTATGCCAAATTCAATTGTATTTTTTGTGAACCAAAACAGTGCAATGCAGGCTAGTGATCCTAAGTAACAAAAACCTTTCAGCCAGTTTTTTTTATTGCGCTTGTAATCGGCAATGGAGCTAAGGATTGGTGAACCGAAAGCAACAATTAAAAATACAACGGCCAGTGTATAATCCTGCAAGGCAGTATTAATAAATCTTCTTCCAAAGAAATTGACATAAGATTTTTCATGAGGATTGGTGGCCGCAGTTATGCCCACATAATAAGCAGGAAAAATTGTGGACGTAATCACCAGGTTATACGCACTATTGGCCCAGTCATACATGGCCCAGGCATTGACAATTTTTTTAGAAGCAGATGGCATGTTATTGTTTTGTATTTGTCCGCTTCGCTGAAACTACAGCGGACAAGTAAAAATAAAAAAGACATCACGAACGGATGTCTTTTTTATTAAGGCGTTATATTCTTTATTGATTGTTATCCTGGTTATCAACCGGCGTTTCATTAGGATTGGTTTGAACCTGTCCCTGGTATTGTGTCTGATCGTACCCTGTAGGTTCCTGTTGCTGGTTTACCGTACCGGCGATCATTTGGTCAATCAATGTCTTTCTTTGATCGGAAGGTTCTTTTACATTCTTCACTTCATTGTATTCAGCATCCAAAACAATCAGGTCCACGTCATCGCCATTTAAAATGTATTTGCTGATAATGTATTTATAGTTTTCGAGAATGGTTCCATAATCAGCGCCTTTTTCTTTTTGCAATTGTTCATTAGGTAAAAACCGGATCGTGTAATTTCCTTTTTCTTTTGTAAGCATAATATCTCCGGTAGTGTAGTCGAAAAATTTCGTAGCAGCCAGGCTATCGCCAATGAATTTCGCATCTTTTTCTTTAACTCCGTTATCCTTGTAGTAAACCTTGTGCGAACCATCTATAACTACTTTATTTACATCGTCAATGGTTTCAAAATCTTTAAGCTTGTCATCAGTCAAAGAAATATTGACTTTACTGCCATTAAAAACATTATCAGCTATCTGGTCCTGCAAAAACCAAAAGATCGTTGCAATTTGGTCCTTGCTCTTGTCGTAAACATCTTTATTATAAACAAAGCGTACATGGTATTTGCCATCTTGTTTTGTAAGTTGAACGGTTTCTCCTTTTTTAGGATCGAAATAGCCCGTTTTTAAAAGATAATCTGCCAAATGTTTGGCATCAGCTTCAGTAACATCATCCCCTTTATAATAAACCTCATTATTATCGTTCGCTTTGTATTTTTTCCCGTAGTTGTTGAACAGGTCACATGACGTGAGGATTAACGTAACAGGTAACAATAATAGCAGGATCTTTCTCATAACAATTAGTTTTTAGTGGTGTTAGAATTGAATGGCTAATATAGGAATTAAAAAGACTTACAATTTCCCCGAAAAAACCAAAGCCAAAATGATTGCTCCAACAACAATGCGGTACCAGCCGAACAGGCGAAAGCCATGTTTTTGTAAGTAAGTAATGAAGAATTTTATAGCAAATATTGCCACAACAAAAGCAACAATATTTCCAAGCAACAATAGCTTTACATCACCGGAAGAAATGGTGCCCTGGTCCTTGTACCAATCCCAAAGATCTTTACCTGTTGCAGCGATCATTGTTGGCACAGCAAGAAAGAAAGAAAATTCTGCAGCCAGCCTTCTTGATAATCCCTGTTGCATGCCACCAACAATAGAAGCAGCACTGCGGCTGACACCGGGGATCATTGCCAGCACCTGCCATAAGCCAATGGTAAATGCCTTTGGATAGGTGATATCAGTATCATTATTCAACCTGGCATTCCGGAAAATCCTGTCAACAAAAAGAAGAAAGATGCCACCGATCAAAAGGCTTAGGCCAACCGTTAAATTACTTTCCATCAGCATCTTTATCCTTTTCGAAAATACAGCACCAAATGCCAGTGCAGGAATAACGGCAACAAGGAGCCGCAAATAAAATTGCCAGCGGGAGAAGTTGAAAAATTTTTTATAGTACAAAACCACAACGGAGAGAATGGCTCCCAGTTGAATGACCACTTCAAATAATTTAGTGAAAGCTTCTTTTTCAATTCCCAATAAGGAACTGGTAATGATCATGTGGCCGGTGGAAGAAACAGGCAAAAACTCAGTAAGCCCTTCCACTATGGCTATGATAATGGCTTGAACGATGCTCATTCTTTGGGCTTAGCTGTTTTTAGGTTGGCGAAAAATAGCAATGATCTCAATTACGAAACCGGCAAGAATGATGATGGGAGCGACCGTTATGCGCATGGTGCTGTAAACTTTACCCGGATCAAAAACGTCGGGGCTGGGACTTTTACCTCCGGCCATTAAAATAAATCCAAGCGCCATTACGCCGGCACCAATCAGCATCCATTTATAATTGACGCTTTCAAACAAATGGCCCATGCCTGCCGGAGCCTTCGCTGGTTTTGAAGTTTTTGTTGGTGTTGCAGGATTATTACTTTTTGTTGTAGCCATGAAAAATTCTTAAACTGAGGCAAAATAAGAAAAGTTTTGGGTTTTGAGTTATGGATTCAGCGTTAAACTTGGATTCCAACTCAAAACTCAGCTCCAAAACTCTAAACTTCAATACAGTTCATCCAGTTTCATCCGTAAATATTTTGATACGCTTCGGTAAGTGCTCAGCAAAGTGATGCCAATTCCCAGTATCAATAGCATTACAAATAATGCAGCCAGTTTTTTACCATCCCGCAGTTCACGCAGATAAGGTAAAAAGTTTTCGAAGATTGTGATTAGTCCAAAGATCAGTCCCATGGCTATCAGCGCAGAGATCGTTCCGTTAACAATGGCACGAATGTTCATTGGTTTGGAAATAAATCCTCTCGTGGCGCCTACCATCTGCATGGTTTTGATCAGGAACCGGTTGCTGTACATGGCCAGGCGAATGGTGTTATCAATTAGTATAATGGAAAGAATCGAGAAGATCACAGCCAGACTGACCAGTCCGATCATGATCAGGCGAACAGTTTGTCCCATTTTGGCAATGATAGCTTCAGGATAGGTGACGCTTTCCACTACCATCAGTCTTTGCATCATATCGGCCTTAATGGCAGCAAGCGTATCCTTATTTACATAATCGGCTTTCAAATGAAATTCAATGGAAGGCGGCAGCGGATTTTCATCACCCAGCACATCACTGAAATCTTTTTCGCCGGAAGCAATGAAGTTTTTCTTGGCAGTTTCTTTATCAACATACTGGATGGATTTTGTATAAGGCTTTGCCGAAAGGTATGCTATCAAAGAATCCACATTTTGTTGCTGAACATTTTTTTGA
This sequence comes from Flavisolibacter sp., assembly GCA_025936195.1. The sequence continues at coordinate 624 of JAICTW010000307.1, read as the reverse complement.
AGGTAAACGTTCACCTTCACATCTTCTTTTAAGGCTTTAATGTAACTGCTGGCACTTAAAAAAATCCATCCAAAAATGCCTACAAAGAAGAGAACGATGGTAACACCGAGAACGGACATAAAGTACGATGGTTTTCCACGACGGGCAGCTGCCCTGCTTATTTGAGCCATGCTATCAGATTTTTTTGGTTAGAGACACAACCCGTTGCGCTTTACACACAAAGTTTTGCATCTATAAAAACAAAAATAAAGGATTGGTGCGTAGAGACACAAGATTTGCGTCTTTCAGCAGTTTGGTTTTGCAAAGTTTTAAACAGGCGAAGCCTTAAATTTGCCCTTCCCTAACGATTGCCTGTCTTTGAATATTGCCTTTGGGTACAAAGGCTGAACTATGTTTGCAAAATTTTGTGAAGTGTGTTGATTCACTTTCGACGTTTTCAACTACTCATAACCAGTAATGACTGTTGAGCAATGCAGAATAGATTTACAAAGCGTATAAGAGTGCGACGCAACAAAAGATTCATAGTAGCAGTGAACGTTTGGTAAATAATTCTCTCAATCCATCTTTAAGCTCTCCTCAATATTAAACATCTGTAGCTTTGATTTGCTTAGTGATAGGAACTGT
>JAICTW010000169.1 GCA_025936195.1 Flavisolibacter sp. | reverse complement strand
CCCAGTAAACGGGCTCTTGCCGTTAGTGCATCTATGAACTCAGGAGAGGAAAGATAACTTTGTGGTTCCTTGCTGTTGGGATCATAAAATTGTGTTTTGTATGCACGGATCGCTTCCATTCTTTGCTCCCACACATCGCTGACATCAATAATGAAATTCGGTTCATAAAAACGGTCCTGGATGTAATGGAGCAACATTTTTGGTTTCCATTTTTCCTGTTCCTTTCCATCTTCATCTGTCGTTTTTATTTGGCGAAGTCCCGATAGAAAACACGCATCATATAACAGCCATCCGCCGCGGCCATGATCCGGATGACGGTCTTCCCAAATATTGGCAATAACCACTTCGGGCTGATACTTGCGCAACACCTGTATTACTTTCATCTGGCTCTCTTCATTGTTTTGAAAAAAACCATCACGCAATTTTAAATTTTCACGGACGGCAATGCCCATGATCTTTGCCGCATTTTGTGCTTCTTCGTGGCGGGTTTGGGCCGTGCCTCTTGTACCGAGTTCGCCTTGGGTAAGATCGAGAATGCCCGCTTTCTTTCCTTTTTTAATCTCTTTGATCAGGGTTCCTGAACATCCCAGTTCCACATCATCGGGATGCGAACCCACAGCTAATACATCCAGTTTCATGGTGGAAAGATAAAGAGATTCGTGGGGAATGATGGAGGTGCGTGATGATGAAATGTTGTATGCAGGTGGAGAAGGAATCGTTTATAAACGAAAAAGAAATTTGTATTTCCTGAATTTTCGCAAATACAGTTACCATTGGTTGTATTTGCTAAACGGAGTTTAGTATATTAGCGGTGATACGACTATTATATTCAATGACAATGGTGCCTCAAAAATAACCTAAAGCTGACAAGACCTTCGTACTAAATGAAATCAATTTTCAAGAGCAACAAAAGAGATGAAGCATTGGAGCAACTTTCCATAGGAATTACAGAAGGTGCAAAAAACTGTACAACAGTTATAAAGAAAATAAATACGCTTTGCCAAAATCCAGAAAAGTATCCTAATGCCTTTGACCTCATCAACGAATGGTCGGAACATCTTTTTATAAATCACTTCCATGACTACATTGAAGAATGGACATCCCCGAACATAATTTCTGTTGAGCAAGAAGAAGAACTATCAAATGCCTTTTTCGGCTATTTTGCCAGTCTGACGCCATTCTTTTATGAGAACAAAACAATAATATCACCTGAGATAATCAACCCCAAAAAATTTAGATGGACTGCGGATGATTACAAGGAGCTAAAGGTGAAACTCTTGCACAAATGGTTTTATAGCCAGCGGAATAACTTGGACGGTGAAACAATATTAAAGCGCGGTTTCAAATTAGAGTTGGACATGCAAAAGATCGTAAAATCAATTTCGGTTTCATCTAAAGCCAACACAAGCATTTTGAACAAACGGAGAAAGGTTGATACTATAGTTTTTCCAAGTAACCTAATGGTGATGGTTAATAAGATAATGCCTTCATACCCACACCAGTATCAAGTGGACTTGTTTCAGAAATACACCGCCGATTTCATTGGACGACTTCCTTCGGCATTTGAAAAGTTTGATCACAATTTCTATGAAGTTGGAACTTACTTACATAAGTATTTTCAATGGAGTAACATTTGACGAAACAAATGCCCACAAATTTCTTTCCTCACGAGAGTGCCACGGTGGAAACCTTTGGATTTGCAAATGTGGTGGTAGTGGATATTTGTCGAGAAAAGAAAGCATTGTACATTGAGGGGAGTAGAACTGTTATTGAAAAGACTAAACGGTTATGTTAGTAGAATACAACGGAATAATAGGTTTTCTCGGTGGCTCATTGTTGACTTTGGCCATCAAAGAAATAATCAACCAAATTAATAAGAAACAAGATTTCGCGAGAGAGCTAACAAAAAGTACATATTTAAGAAAATTAGAGAAGGCTGAAAATGCGATTGCATATTATTGGACATACCTCAACAAAATTGTCGAATTAAAGAAATCTCTTCAAGTAATTATACAGGCCGTGAATGAGCTTGAAGAGAAGAATAATGATACCCAAATAATTCTGCGGATTTTAGAACAAAATAGCAAAGTGTTGGTTGAATTGGCAGGCGATAAATATTCGGATATTAATTCTGTTCATCTGTACTTTGAACTCGAAGACTCTGAAAAATGGGGTGAACAAGATATTGAACTGTTTTTGAAAGCGTTAACAGAGACCAAATCTGTTGATAATGATATCCAATTTTGGAGTACTTTATACAATAACCATCAAAGTAGAAACGAAACACAAAAAGCAGACTTCTGTTGGAATAAGGCTGTGGAACTGTTCCCAAACTATGTAAGCTCTTTGCAAAAAATTATAGACATTCTAGAGAGAAATAGAGTTGCCTCGTATTCAATGATAACAAAGCTAAAATCACAGATCAAGCGATACTAATGCTCAGACAAAACTCCTACTTCTGCGGAGCAACTCCCGGCTTGTATGGATTGCTATACCAATAGCCATCAATCTCCCTTACAATATTTTCAATCTGCCGGTCGGTTTTGTCGTGAGCAACATCATAGTCCTGTTTTAAACTGCTTCCAAAAAAGAAAGCAACTGTCTGGTACATTCTTGCATTCAGTCCTCCGCGGTATTCTCTGATAATTTCGTAACAATCATTATGGGTTTGGCGGTTGATCAACTTCATCAAAACCCTTCCCTGATAAACCGAAAGATTGGAAAGCGGATCGGAAAATTCTTTCTTCAGCTCGGCCTCTCTTGACTTGATGTATTTTTTCCGCTCTCTGCCGGAAGTAACTCCCTGCAAATGCATGTTCACATCGTTAATGACATAACCGGCTGTTCTTGCATAAGGATAGGTTACATAAACAGCATTGCGGAGACGGTTGTATTCATCCAGCACTTTAGCAATTTTATTGTAATCGCCATTGGTAATGTACACCATTTGCATTTCGCTGTAGGGCATCCATTCATTGTTGTAAAAAATTGCGGCCACTCTTATGGTATCATTCACCCCAAATTTAGTACGGACATTCGTTTGCGCACTCGCCTCTGAGCCAAAGCCCAACAAAAAAACAAAGACGATAAGAATGGAAAAAAAACGGCGCATAACCTGAAAATACAAATCAAAAATCCCTTATCAAAGAGACAGGCAATTTAAATAAAACGCTGTTTAGAAAGGCTTAAAGTTTAAGGGATAGAATATAAACTTTGTTAGTATTTTAAAAATTTCAGGCAATCACTTTCTTTGCCTCTTTCCTTTTACCCATAGACTCCTTGTTTGGTGTTTTTTTCCTCTGCCTGCGATGGATGGCACTGATGAAAAAGCCAAGTACCATAATAATGGTTCCGGCCCAGACAAGATTAATAAAAGGAAACTTATAGGCTTTGATGGTGATGAAGTCCATTATAGCATCCGACTCTTTTACCTGCAGTTTTATTTTTTTATCGTCAAAACCGGTAAAGGCAATGGCCAGGTTCTGAGAAAACACACTGTCCACCATGAAAAGAGACTGGTCATTTTTTACCTGCAAAACAGGCCGGGCCTGGTAAGAAGGTCCATCTTTTGAATAAATAGTAAGAGCGGCCATCAAAGCCGTATCGGTTGGTGCAAAATGATAACGGGCATTGGATGGATTAACAACAACGCTGTCCAATTTCATAAAACCTTTGGAATAAAATATAGTGTCACCAATCCCTACCGTTTTTTCCCTGAAGGAAGCTGTGTCTTCTGTACTGCTTTTATTTGGCAAAGAGGTGATGTAAGTGAACACATCATACGTGAGATAATGCTTGGCATCCGGATTGGCAGATAAACCCATATTGCCCTTATGATTGACAAAAGCATTCGGCTTTAAAGTAAATCCTGTTTTGCCGTCTTTGGCTTTAAAATCCAAATAATAAAACCATTTATCACCTTTGTTCAGATCAAGAGAATCTTTTGCATACGTAACCCAATATTTGCCCATATCCATCTGCACGCCTTTAATAAGCGTCAGGTTCTCGCCTACATTTCCAATTACGCGGTTGTTTTCTTCCAAAGGCATAAAGATGCCGCTCGTGTTGTAAGACAATACTTCTTTTTTAGAAGAAGAAACCAGGATGCCCAACAGCAATGTAGCAAAGCCAACGTGGGCAATGGCGCCACCGGCTTTTTTAAGATTGCCTTTTACACCGGTAAAAATATAAGCTGCATTGGCAAATAGAGAATAGGTTGCCGCTGCTATTGCCACCCAAACTGCCGCCAGATAACCATAGCCCTTTTCTACATAATTGATATTGCCGAAAGCAAGAATGAGTGTTGCAAGCACTAAACCCGCAATGGTGGGAACGATCAGCTTTTTCAAAAAAACTTGGCCCGTGCTTTTGTATTTCAGGTACATGCCAATGGCCGTGAATATCCCCAGGATGATGGCAACAAAAACCTGTATGCGGTTGTATGAATAAGCAGCATCATCGCCAACAGCAAGAGGTGTGAACAGCTTATCCTTTCCGCTGAACAAAGAAGCAATTTTATTGAATACCGGAATCGAGGTCATTCCGATGATAAGCAATGCCGACAAAAACAAAACAATGGAGCCAACAAACATCCAAAATTCTCTTGATGATGTTTCTTCTTCTTTGGCAACATACGGAATTTGTTTATACCGTTTGATCAGTAAAACAAAAGCAGGCAGCATGAAAATGAAAAGGAAAGTACGCAAATGCCATTTGGTAATTCCTTCGCCGGTAAAGGCATGTACGGAGGTATCCTGCAAATCGCCGCTTCGTGTTAGATAGGTTGAGTAAAGGACCAGTAAAAAGGAAAGAAGGAAAAACAAATAAGTTGTTCGTAAAGCATTGCCTGTATGGCGATAAATTAATAGCGCATGAATTCCCGCAACCAATACCAACCACGGGACCAGCGATGCATTTTCAACAGGGTCCCAAGCCCAATAACCACCAAAGTTCAATGACTCATAAGCCCAGGCAGCACCCATCATAATTCCCAATCCTAAAATACCTGCTGAAAACAAGGCCCAGGGCATGGCTGGTTTTGTCCACTCGGTAAAACGTTTGGTCCATAAACCACCGATGGCAAAAGCAAAAGGAATAATGGTGGAAGCAAAACCCAAAAACAAAACCGGGGGATGTATGGTCATCCAGTAATTCTGCAATAAAGGATTCAAATCATTACCATCTTTAAGAAGCGAGAGATAATCGGAACGAAGGCTTCCGTCCACATTGTGAAAAATGGGAGCAGCATCAAATAAACCTGTATTGCGGGAAAGAATAAAAGGATTGGAACCAATATGCCATCCAAACACACTAACACCCAGCAGCATGGTGGCCAAAAGCACCTGTGCAAAACTCACTACCGTCATTACGGGTGCTTCCCATGTTTTTTCTTTGCGCATGAAAACCAATCCCAGCAGGCAATGCCAAACACTCCAAAGCAAAAAGCTTCCTTCCTGCCCTTCCCAAAAACAACTCAATAGATATTTCGGTTCTAATGATTTGCTGCTGTGTTGCCAGGCATATTTGTATTCGAAATAGTGATGGCTGATGATGATGAACAGAAAAATAAAAACAGCAAAGACAGAGATCACTTCTGTAATAAAAAACAGTCGTGCCAGTTTTTTCCATTGAACATCTCCGGAAGTAAGCGCTAAATTTTGCCAGGGCTCAGCACCCATTTTGCGTGTTTTCTGCACACTCAAAAAATAGCAAACCGTTGCGCCAATTGAAGAAACAAATGAAAGTAGTAAGAAAAAATGTCCAAACTCTCCGGGCAATAAATGCTCACCAATAAAATCCATCAGCTAGTAATTTGTAGTTGAAGCGGTCGGTAAATTTTGTTGCGCAGCTTTTGGATCGTCTTTATATTTTGAAGGACATTTTGTTTGAATGGTCTTGCACTCAAAATAACCGTCACGCATCACTCCATTGAGGTCCATGCTTTCCGATTTTTCCATGTCCGTTATCTTGGCATTGGAATAAACCACTTTGCTGCGATTGCCACTATTATCCACTGCATAAAAAACAGTGAGGTTCGGATTTTTAACGGGGTCGTATTCGACCGGTGTTGATTTATCTAATTTCACTTTCACCACTACAAATTTTCCATTCTTTTTTTGTGCGGTGGAAAAGGTTTCCTGTGTAGTAAGGTCTTTAATAAAAAAAGACATGCCGACAATGCCGGCAATCACAAGAATGAGTAAAATGATCTGTGTCTTTTTCATCTGTAGGCAGTTTTATTGCCATTAGATTCCGAAAACACTCCAGCCGTTGGTTTATTCGTTCCGGAAAATGGCAAGGCAAAGGTAGATCAAAAATGTTCTCGGCAAGGCTCTGCTAAAGCGATTTTCGTATTGTTAAAGAGTTTTCACAAAATAATCAGCCGTGTTTTAT
>JAICTW010000489.1 GCA_025936195.1 Flavisolibacter sp. | reverse complement strand
CACACCATCATCAATGACTTTTGTTCCCTCTCTATTTAGTTTTTTTACAACGATAATGCTTTTAATTCCTGCACGGCTTCCTGCAAATGCGTGAACGAGATATACATTACCATCATCATCCCACAAAGGACAAGGATCAATCAAACCCTTACCGCCTTCTACTAAAACTGGTTCGCTCCATGGGCCTGCTGCATCCTTTGCTTTGGTGAGATAAATTCCGAAATCGGGATCAGGATAATAAATGTAAAATTCACCGTCGTGATAACGAATGGATGGCGCCCAAACACCTTCACCATGGCGCGGCAAAGAAAAATGTTCATAAGGTGTAAGCCGCTTTAATGCATGTCCAATAATGGTCCAATTCACCAAGTCCTTCGATTGCAAAATGGGTAATCCCGGAACATCTTCAAACGACGAAGACACCAGATAAAAATTATCACCAACTCTTATGGCATCTGGATCGGAATAATCGGCATTGAGAACAGGGTTTTTATACGTGCCGTCGCCATTATCGGCCACCCAAACTTTAGAAACGTATGGTGTAGAAGCTGATGGTTTATTTTGAGCAAAAGAATGAACCGAAAGAAGTAAGAAGATTGCGAGGAAATGTTTCATGAGATATCTTCGATTTTTATTTTTTTATTATAGGATCTCTTAATATTAATGTGGCGTGAAGTAAAATATACGGTTCAGAATAAATTTTACTCTTTTGATGAAATAAATAATTTTTATCAGCCGATCTGCATTGCTAGTATTTTGCTTCGCTTGGGTCGCTCCCGATAGCTATCGGGATTGTACATTCTGTAATTCTATTCAGCACATGCTAGGCTCACTACTGTTTTCAATCCTTCTTTAGTCCTCTTTTTCAAAATGCCACCCTACAGGGCTTGCCTTATATTCATGGATTCGTTTTTCTCCAACAGGTCGCTCCTACGGAGCGTCGCATCTTCCCGGCCTAAAAAATTTCAATTCTTATGATGACACTTACACAATGCACAATAGAACTCCTGAACGTTGCAGTGAGTGACACAACAGACGATGACAGTAGCAATGCAGCTAAGTACATCATCATTCAACTTTATTTTAAAGAACTATTCATACAAAAAACAAACTCGCCAAATAAACTAACTGCTCTTAAAAAAATTGAGAAAAAAACTTCTTCGACCTAAGTTCCCCGCCGGGAGACAGGGAGCATGGACTCCATCCCTTCAAAACATTTTTCAACCTGTATTTCTTTGCTTCTTCATCTGACAACTGCCTTGACCAATTTACTCTTGCAGAAGTATCAGATGAAGGCCCATAATTTTTATACTCTGCATAACGGGCCGTTTTGTAATTCTCTGTTTTGTTCCAGTTTGACCATCCTTCCGACTTTATATGCTGACCAATATAGCAATGCATATAAACAACTGCAGCATAAGGTCGCCACGGCCTTCCCAAAGAAACACTGTGTAAAGAAGAATCGCCGGTTAGCACACAATCGTAAAAAACATAACCAAACGGATGCTCTTTCGGAGTGGATGCAGCCGTAACATGGGAGTTTTTTTTGCTGTGAATATGGCAGCGTTCAAACCAGACGGTGGAAGAACCAAAAATAAAATCGGTCGTTCCTTCTATATAACAATCCTTATAATACTGCCTGCTGTTATCGTTGTTAGTAAACAATACGTCCTGGTTGCCAATGAAACGGCAATTGAAAAATGCATCCTTGTCACCATCGGCTTCTACGGCAACCGCTTGTCCTGCAGTGAAGCCTGCATCATTTTGAAACGTAATGTTCTTTGCAGTAAAATCATTTGCTTTAATTAAAAAGCTCCACGACGTTCGTGTATTGATCGGTTCACCCGATGAAGAAACTTTTCCGGTGTGATCGTCATAAGTAAGAATAGCATTGAATTTATCTTCACCGATCAGCGTTACAAAATTTTTTGATGAATCGAGATGCAGCTTCTCTTTGTAAACTCCTTTCTTAATGAAAATGGCTATTGGCGTTTTGTTATTGTGCGGGATGGAATTGAATGCTTCCTGCACTGTCTTATAATTTCCGTTTCCATCCTGAGCAACAACTATTTTCTTTTGAGAAAAAGCTTCGAACGAAAGCAAACAAAGTATAAAAGAGAAAATATTTTTTTTCATTACTGCTTTTTTGTTGGCCATTCAAATGGAATTGACCGAATATTTATAAACCAATCGGAATTCCGAACAATTGAGTTTTCATTTAAGAAAATATTTTCAACGGTGTATTGCTTTGCTTCTTTATCACTCAGTTGTTTTGACCAAGCGGCTCTTGATTTGGTAACAGCGCCTTCACCGGAGCTTTTGTATTCTGCGTAAAAAGCTGTCTTTTCATTTTCAGGGTTTCCCCAGTTATCCCATCCTGCAGGAACAATTTCCTTTGGCAACTGGCAACGAATGAAAGCTGTTCGGGAATAAGCCCGCCAGGGTCGTCCTAAAGCAAGTTTTGTCACTGATGAATCAGTAATGATTTTGCAATCCAGAAAAACAAATCCAAACTCCTTCCCCTGAGGCGTATTGGCTGCTGTGATGTAGGAATTGGCTTTTGCTTTAATCGTACAATTTTGAAAAACAGCAGTAGCAGGACCGAAAATAAAATCTGTGGTCCCTTCAATGTAGCAATTAACAAAATACTGCCTTGCGTTTTCACCGGTGCAAAAAATAGTGTCCTGGTTTCCGAGGAACCTGCAATTCTTAAACACTGCTTTATCAGCATCAACATACAAAGCCAGTGCTTGTCCAACAGGGCCAGCCGAATTTTTGAAAGTAATATTCTCAGCAACAAAGCGGTTACCTGAAATTTTTGCTGTGTATGAAGTGAACGTATTTAATTTTCCTCTTCCTGAATAATCATCAAAATTGATAATAGTCTTATCAACATTTTCACCAATAAATGTTACATCAGTATTATCTGTTGGCAATACAATCTTTTCATTGTACACACCATTTTTTATGTACAAGGTTATTCGTTTCAACGGATACACCCGCATGGCATCAATGGCATCCTGAATGTATTTATAATCGCCGCTTCCATCTTTGGCCACAGTAAAAACATATTTGTACTGCTCGGGATTGGATGTTTGAGCAAAACTTTGAAAAGCAAATGCACTCAATATGAATACAACAAAATAGAATTGTTTCATTGTTCAATTGCTTAATTGTTTGTTTCAAAAACTCTTTTTAAAAAATCGTCTGTGTATTTCAATGTAGGTTCAAACCAGGGTTCAAACAAAGGAAAAGAATGCGGCGCATCGGCAAATGTTTTTACTTCTGAATAAATATT
>JAICTW010000299.1 GCA_025936195.1 Flavisolibacter sp. | reverse complement strand
TCTTTTACTGATGAAGCCATTTTATTGATTGTAGATCAAATTTACTATCTGTTTAGAAGTTTTGCTGCATCCCTGGCAAAGTAAGTAGCAATCAAATCGGCGCCGGCTCTTTTGATTGAAGTCAGTGTTTCTAAAATTGCTTTGTCTTCATTGATCCAACCCATTTTGGCTGCGGCCTTGATCATGGCATACTCGCCACTGATATTGTAAACGCTTACCGGAACGTTCACTGCATTCTTTACTTCGCGAACGATATCAAGATAGGGGAGTCCGGGTTTTACCATTACAATGTCGGCGCCTTCTTCTACATCCATCAAGGCTTCTTTCACGGCTTCAATGCGGTTGGCATAATCCATTTGATAGGTTTTTTTATCACCAAAGCCCGGAGCACTGTCCAGTGCATCGCGGAATGGTCCATAAAAACAGGATGCATATTTGGCGCTGTAGGCCATGATGCCAACTTTAGTAAATCCGTTTTCTTCCAAACCACTTCTGATGGCGCCAATTCTTCCATCCATCATATCGCTTGGCGCTACCATATTGGCGCCGGCTTCTGCATGTGAAATACTCATCTTCACTAAAGCTTCAACGGTTGGATCGTTTACAATTTCTCCATTCTCCACAATTCCATCATGTCCATAAGAAGAATAAGGATCGAGAGCGACATCGGTCATTATATACATTTCTGGAACGGCATCTTTGATCGCTTTTATACTTCTTTGCATCAACCCATTTTTATTCCAGGCTTCTTTACCGGTGTTGTCTTTTAATTCATCTTTGCATTTAATAAAAAGCAAAACGCTTTTAATGCCCATGCTCCAGAGTTCTTTTACTTCTTTTATGGTCAGGTCCAAACTTCTGCGATAATAATTGGGCATGGAAGCGATTTCTATTTGCACGTTTTCACCTTCGTCAATAAATAAGGGAACAATAAAATCCTTTGGTGTTAACACTGTCTCGGCAACCATGCTGCGGATGGCAGGAGTTGCTCTTAAGATTCTTGGACGTCTTTGTAAAATCATTTTAATTATATACGATTTAAAATTTTATCAGGACTTTGATAGCTATTGTGCAAGCCAATGATTTCAACTTCGTCATTTTTTATTCGAAATATAATAGCATAAGGGAATCTTTTTAATGAAAGACTTCTGACAATTAAACTATCTCCAAAAAAAGAATAATGCTGTGGAGCCTGCTCCAGCTGATTGTATGAAGTTTCCAGCAAATCAAGAAAACGTTTTGCTGCTGTAACACTTCTATCAACATAATACTTTAAGGTATCTGAAATTTCCTTTTGAGCAGTAGAAGTAATAACGAGTTTGTATTTCATCTTAGTTTTGCTCTCAGTTGAGCTAAAGACTCTTCCTTGGTTAGTCCTTTTTCACTGGATGACTCAAAATCTTTCACTCTTTTTTCATACTTCTCTACATCCGCTTTGGAGGGAACGTAACCCCCAGACGACAATCGCTGGATGAATTCAATTAATTCACCTGTGATTTCATCATTGGCGTTTACCAAGAACTCCATTAATCTCATTTTTTGTTCTGCAATACTCATACGAGCGGTTTTTTCAAATTTACAAAATATCCTCTCTATACCCAATCTCGCGGATGCAAACAAACCTGTAATAATTTATCTTCTTCGCTGTTTGGCTTCGGCTGATGATTATATTCAAATCGGACCGTTGGTGGAAGGCTCATTAAAATGCTTTCAATTCTTCCATTGGTTTTTAAACCAAATAAAGTTCCCCTGTCGTGAACTAAATTGAATTCCACGTATCGGCCTCTTCGTATTTCCTGCCAATGTTTGTTTTTCTCGCTATAAGCAGTTTTTTTTCTTTTTTCAACAATCGGAATGTAAGCCGGAATAAAAGCATCACCACATGCGTTTCCAAAATTCATCCAAAAATCAACCTCATGCTTTTCACCTGCACGTTGGTGATCGTAAAAAATTCCACCAATGCCTCTTCTTTCGTTTCCGCGATGCGTGTTCACAAAATAATCATCGCACCATTTTTTGAACTTGGGATAAAGAGCCGGATCAAATTCGTCGCAAACGTTTTTATAGGCTTGATGAAAATGTTTCGCATCTTCTTCAAACAGATAATAAGGGGTTAAATCAGTTCCGCCACCAAACCATCTGTCAATCACTTCGCCATTTTCATTGTACAATTCAAACATTCTGTAATTGCAATGAACCGTTGGCACAAATGGGTTCATTGGATGAATAACCAAAGACAAACCGCAGGCGAACCATGTTGTACCATTGATCTTTAATGCTATTCGCATGGCGTCAGTTACCTCGCCAAAAACAACAGAAGTATTTACGCCACCTTTTTCAAAAACATTTCCGTTGGCAATTACTCTGGTTTTTCCACCACCTCCTTCAGAACGTTCCCATTTGTCTTCTATGAATTTTGCTTTGCCATCTGCTTCTTCCAGCGCAACACAAATCCTGTCCTGCAAATTGTGTATATAGTTTATCCAATGTTGTTTAATATCCATTTCCTAATAATCCTTTAATCTCATAAATCCTGGTTTGGACTATATTCCTTCACCGCTTCCACAAATGCTTTAGCATGATCCACCGGAACATTGGGTGTAATGCCATGACCGAGATTAGCAATGTAATTCTGCACACCGAATCCGTATATCATTTCCTTTACCCATTTTTTAATTTGTGGAATAGGCGCCAGCAATTTTGCAGGATCAAAATTTCCTTGCAGTGTGATTTTGTTATTCGTTAATTCTCTTGCCAATTGTGGAGTAAGGCTCCAGTCAATTCCAATTCCACTGGCATTGCTTTCACTCAAATCTTTCAACGCATACCAGCTTCCTTTCGGAAATAAAATTACCGGTGCAAGATCTTTTACTGCATCTGCAATTTGAATTAAATAAGGTTGTGCAAAGTTTTTAAAATCTTCAGGAGATAATGATCCTGCCCAGCTATCAAAAACCTGCACCGTATCAGCACCAGCTTTCACTTGTGCTTTTAAATAATCAATAGTAATGTTGGTAATTTTTTGCAATAACGCATGCGCTAACTCTGGTTGCGTGTAAGCAAACTGTTTTGCTTTGTCCCAGGTTTTGCTTCCCTTTCCTTCCACCATGTAACATAAAATTGTCCACGGTGCGCCGGCAAAGCCAATCAAGGGTACACGTCCATTCAATTCCTTTTTTGTCAGGGTCAATGCGTCAAGCACATATTTTAAATGATGTTCTGCATTGAAAACATTGAGTGCATCAATATCTTTTTGCGAAGTAATTGTTTTAGGAAGCGATGGTCCTTTACCTTCTTCCATTTGCACTTCCAATCCCATTGCCTGCGGAATTACCAGGATATCGGAGAAGATAATCGCTGCATCCACACCCACCTGGTCAACAGGTTGCAGAGTAATTTCTGTTGCGAGTTCAGGAGTTTGAACTCGGGTAAAGAAATCGTATTTTTCTCTCAACTTAATGTAATCAGGTAAATATCTTCCCGCCTGGCGCATCATCCATACCGGCGGACGTTCCACCTTCTCTTTTCGTAATGCTCTTAGTAACAAATCGTTTTTTAGTTGGCTCATAATTTCGTTTCAGTAACTATCTGCTGTTGATTTTGTTTTAAAATGATTTATCATTTCTTCAATCATCAATTTTGTATCTGGTCCGGGACTTTTTATGATCTTATTCTTTGTAAAGGTCGCAATACTTGTAGCCGTTGTTCTGCCAATAGCAAAACAAACAGTATCCTGATGAAGTTCGTTTGATGAGAAAAAGCTTTGAACCCCGCTCGGGCTAAAGAAAAGAACAGCATCAAAATCATTGTCCATTACCATTGGAGTTTCTGCGGTCTCATACAGAACTACTTCATGAACTTTTATGTTTGCATTCTTTAATGCAGTTGGTAGTTCGTCTCTTCTTTTATTACTGCAGAAAAAAATAATTTCTTTTACTCCTTGCTTAATGATCTTATTTGCGAGTTCGGATGCGTTAACTGCTTCACCAATAATATTTTTTTTCAGTAAGAGTGCATTTAGTACAGCCTCTTTGGTTTTGCCGGACAGACAAAAGATATTCCAATCAACTATATAATAAGCGCCGCTTACGTGCATGTAGCTATTTAAAACATCAACAGCATTAGCGCTCGTTAGAGCGATGTTGAGCTTCTTTTCATTGATAAAGCTCTGAATTCTTTCAAATGTTTCCTGGTTCCGGACCGGGTTCACTGAAATAAATTCCTGCTCCACAATTTCAATATCATGTTCTTTCGCTTGTTCAATCAGCGAAGGCTCCAGTTTTTTTGTACTTAAAACTTTATGCTTCGCCATTTGTGGTTAGTCCTTCATTGCGAATTCGTTCAACAATAGCATCTCCGCCTTTCAGTAAAATTTCTTTTGCTGCTATCATTCCAAAATTAGCTGCGTCTGCAAAAGCAATTGTTTTTTTGATTTCCGCTTTTTGTTTTCCATCAGGACTCACAACATTGCCTTTGAAAATCACTTCTCCATTCTTTATTTCAGCCAAGGCAGAAATGGGCGTTGAACATCCTCCCAACAACGCACTTAAAAAATCTCTTTCAATTTTTGTACACAAAGCTGTTGCATCATCGTTGAAGGACTGGCAAGCATCAGATGTATGATCATCATTTTCTCTGCACACAATCATAATAGCACCTTGTGCCGGTGCCGGCAACATCCAGTCCAGGTCAATTGATTTTTGT
>JAICTW010000293.1 GCA_025936195.1 Flavisolibacter sp. | reverse complement strand
AACCAATGTCTGTAAGAATGCCACCATATCTTTTTTTATCCCAAAACCAATCGGGCCTCACCTTACCGATTCTATGCGGTGCCAGGTTCACCGTTTGAATTACCGCCCCAATGACGCCCGCCTTTACCAACTGGCTTGCTTTTTCTGTGGCCTTATTTTCAAACCGCTCGCTATACATGATGGAGTAAATTCGCTTGGTTTCTTTTTGCACTTTTTTTACTTCGGCCATTTGTTCTAAAGAGGTGATACCGGGCTTATCGCTTAAATAATCTTTGCCATGCTGCATTACGCGAATGCCTAAGGGCGCTCTTTCGTCCGGTATGCCTGAGCTTAACACCAATTGAATGGCAGGGTCTTCTAAAATTTCATTTTCGCTCTTTGCCAGTTTCGCCTCGGGAAAGGCTTTCAGAAACGCAGCCGTTAGATCGGGTTCTTTGGCATACAACGCTACTAATTCGCCACCGCCTCTTTTAATGGCATTGGCCATTCCATAAATATGCGAATGGTTTATGTTGATTACTGCAAATTTTATGCGGTTGGGCGCAGTAATTATTTGCTTTTGTTTTTCAGTAGTTGCTGCGAGGGTTATTTTAGGAATCAATGGAGATAGGATCATTAAGCCGGAGGCTTTTACTGAATCTTTTAAAAACTGCCTCCTGGGCTTGTTTTGATTTTTCATATAGAAATTTGAAATTGTATTGGCTAAAGATAATTAAAAGTGGCATTTCTTGATGATTCGGTTCATTCCTTACTTTTTATTTCTTTGCTGAATTCTTGCCTTCGTCATCTTTTCTCTTAATCCGCCTTCTTTGACAAAGATTGTTTCCAGAGCTTTTATTTGCTGCCCCAGCAGGTACATGGTTACATTGATTAGACATCTTAGAAAATTCGCACTAATTTCAGGATTGCTATGTTCAATGGCTTTTTTAAAAGTTTCGTAGGTGGCGTTGGGTGTTTTATTTAATTCATCAAATCTTAAAGAAAGAATGTCATTTCTTTTCCATTGTTTTAATTTTTTGGTTCTTAAATAATCTTCATAATCAATTAGCAGTTCTCCTAAACTTGCACGTGCAACATTGGTGAGTTTGATTTCTGTTTCCTTCGAAGTGCCGGAAGCCAGGCTTGCTTCAGCGATATTTTGCTTACCGGAACGTGCAGCTTGGACCATTTGCCCAATCGTTCTATCATATTTCTGAAAAAAGTGTTCGCAGAAGTAAACAGTACCATCGTATATTATTTCTGATTTCTGATAAGTTATCAAATTACGATAGCCGCCATGAAGCGGGATAAAGCCTTCTTTGTGGTAGTCGGTTGCCATATTGTTTTGTCTTTTGCTTTTGCCGGGTGACTTGGTGACTTTGTGACTTCATTCCGCGATAAAGTCCCCAAGTCCCACAGTCTCCTGAATAATTTTTCTAAGATACTTTTTACTTGCATTCCTTCCAACACTATATCTCTTGCTGTTCTTAGTAAACTTAAAATTTAAAAGCTGTCTTGAGTTTGTACTCCCTGATTTAGTTTAGATTGGTTGGCTATAGCATAACTGGAAGAGAATAGAAACGGAGCGGATTTGTTTGTTTACTGCAATGATAATTTTTAAGTAAGATACGACACAAGCTTATTTAACACTCATTGTTAAACTACAAAGCTTGCGCTAGTGAAGGGCTTGGACGAATATGAAGTCAATGAAAGTTCATCATTGTCTGTCTGCTTATACTCGAAGCATACGTTAATACTGCCCGTTGCCCCTAAGTTCTCAGGGACGAATGCGGATGATTGGCTTCCCCTTACGTCGCCCGGTCGGATTCAGGGCGGCAATGGCATCATCGAGGGACGAGATATCTCCGATGTTTGTCCGCAGTCGTCCATCACGCACCCGCTGAACGATTTCATTCAGTTGGGCCCGGTCGGACTCTACAACAAAATCGATTGCCAGGATGTTAGCGGCCAGCGTTTCTACCGGTCCAACTATAGAGACCAGTGTTCCTCCGGTCCTAACCAGGCCGGCTGATCGCTTACCGGTTTCGCCGCCAATCACATCAAAAACCAGGTCCACGTTGCCAACGTCTTCAAGGGTATCGCTCTCCAGGTCGACAAACTCCTGCGCACCGAATTCAAGTACAGCCTGGCGGTCTGCAGCTCGTCCTGTGCCGATCACGTAGGCGCCCGCCTCACGTGCGAGTTGCACCACCATTGAACCAACGGCACCTGCTGCGCCGTGCGCGAGCACAGTCTGTCCCCCCTGGAGGCGGCCGTGTTGGAAGAGTCCCTGCCAGGCGGTCAGGCCGGAGATCGGCAAACTTGCACCAACGACGAAGTCGACGTCACCGGGTAGCGGGGCAAGATTACGTGACTCGAGGGCCACATATTCTGCCAGCGTGCCATCGCGATACCAGTCTGTGAGGCCGAATACTCGCTGTCCTATCGACAATCCCGTTGTTCCATAGCCGAGGGCGATAACCACTCCAGCAAGCTCGTGTCCGGGGATCGAGGGTGTCCGGTCACGACCGAGGCGATCGGTCCAGGTGGAGGGCCACTCCAACTCAGTGGGCACAAATCCCGACGCATGAACCTGAACAACCACGTCATTGATTGCTGCCTGGGACCTGGGCCGCTCCACCAGTGTCATACCAGCCGTTCCCGCAGACTTATCGGTCACAACGATGGCCTTCATCGCCCCGCCGCCGGTTTTGTTGTCTGTTACTGATTCCATATGTTTAGTTTTTAAGCTTTATGATTTAGGCGCAATTTACTCATCCTTCTCAAAAAGAAAATTCCAAAACGATTAACTAATTCAATGAATTTATTCCAAAAGAAATTACATTTAATATAAAATCTAAAACTTAAATTATGAAAAATACCTCACGTGATATTGTAATGTCTTTAGCTATTGTAGCTACTTACTCAATTATCGCAGCCAGTTGCACAAAAGAATTAAAAGAGAATCCTGCATTGAGCCAGAGTGCTCCGCAATTGCCTGGCAGCGCCACTTTAGGCCAGCTAACTGCCGATAAGTACGTGCCAAATGAAATTTTGGTAAAATTCAAAAAAGGTGTTTCGGAGAATAGCCGGGGAAAGGCTTTTGGAAGAATCTCCGGAAAGGTTTCCGAAAAGATCTTAACCAAAACAATGCAACGTTTTGGGGATGACGAAGGATTTTTTGTGGTGCACACACCCCTTGCTGTACTGGATGCGCTTAACAAAATCAAAGGCGTAGACGTTTCTTATGCCGAGCCTAATTTTATTTATCAGCATGAAGTAACTTCCAACGACAACTACTTTACGAATGGTTCGCTGTGGGGAATGTATGGCGATGCGTCCAATCCTTCCAACCAATATGGAAGCCAGGCTGCTGAAGCATGGGCTGCAGGCCACACAGGCTCTTCAACCGTTTATGTGGGTGTAATTGACGAAGGCGCGATGTACAATCATGAAGACCTCGCAGGAAATTTTGGAAATCCAAAAGAAATTGCCGGAAACGGTGTTGACGATGATCACAACGGTTATGTTGATGATCATTATGGTTGGGATTTTGATAAAAATGACAACACCACTTTCGACGGAACAGACGATGATCATGGAACTCATGTTTCCGGAACCATTGGCGCAAGAGGAGGTAACGCAAAAGGTGTGGTGGGCGTAAACTGGAATGTTACGATCATCTCTGCAAAATTTTTAGGCAGAAGAGGCGGCACCACAGCCAATGCAGTGAAAGCTGTTGATTACCTTACAGATTTGAGAACAAGAGACGGACTAAACCTGGTAGCTACTAACAATTCGTGGGGCGGCGGCGGATATTCGCAAGCGTTGTACGACGCCATAGAAAGAGCCAACACCGCAAATATTTTATTCATAGCTGCAGCAGGGAACGATGGAAGTAATATCGATGCTTCGGCAAGTTATCCGGCAGCTTACACCAACGCCAATATTATTTCTGTAGCCGCAATTGATAAAAATGGCAGCCTGGCCAGCTTCTCAAATTATGGTGCTAAATCAGTGGATTTGGGCGCTCCCGGCGTTGGCATTTATTCCACATTGCCCGGCAAAAGCGGTAGAAATATAGTCTCTTCTTATGGCTCGTATAGCGGAACATCTATGGCAACTCCGCACGTGACAGGTGCTGCAGCTTTATACGCCTCCACACATTCTGGCGCTACTGCAGCGCAAATCAAGTCTGCAATTTTAAGCAGTGTAGTACCAACAAATTCATTAAATAATAAAACCGTTACCGGGGGAAGACTTAATGTAAGCGGATTTTAAAAGCTCTTTTTAGAATACATCCGTAAAGGCCCAACTGCCCTTGCTTGTAACGAGGGAGACACGAAATAATTTGTATATACAATACATGGGTGGAGACCGTGGGAATATGTTTGTATGGAACGATAGCAGACGAACAAATAAGCAACTTTTTTATTCACGGCTATTTCGGCGGTAGCCGTTATACTTTTGCTGGCAGGGATTGTATTGATGATAAAAATGTGAGCAATGCCGGACGGTTATTTCCGGAACATACACGAACCCACTGCTGTCTTGACCTTCCAACGCTTATAAACTCAGGGCAGCCAAAACCAACTAATTTAAAATTTACCTTTGATGTCGGCAATTATTTGTAGATAAGAAAACACTTATAAGATATGTTTACAAATGAGCAATTGTTCCGGATTGTCATTGAAGAAGGCTTCGGCAAGGGTGACGTTCCACCAAATGCAGAAGGCGTCAAAAACCATTCGCAGCTTACATAATGCTTTT
>JAICTW010000149.1 GCA_025936195.1 Flavisolibacter sp. | reverse complement strand
GAAAAAATGAAATTGAAACAAACGGAGCTAAGAATATTTTTTTCATTACACTTCTGTTACTGAATTTTTTCATCATACGGCCAAATTAATTTGCAAGAAGCAACAATAATTTTTTCATTTGCGATCATTTATGTTAGCGCGTTAAAGCTAAGGCAAGCGAAGCAGATGCCACTTGCAAACGTTTATGTTGTTTATTAAAAAAGAAGTGTTTATGAGCTGACATCCCTGATTTTTACATTGAAGCAATTTGATGGAAATCGATTAAATTAAATAGATTTCACTTTAAAAACAGATGTTTAGATAAAAATAATTCAGCCCTTAACTTTACAAATCTTGCTTTTTAGACACCTTATTAGCCATTTTTCAAAAAAAACTTATTGCAATGTGAAAAATTAATATCTTTAAGTAGACTAAAGATTGCAAGCTTAATAAACTAAGTCCTCACACAGCTTAACCATAACTAAATAAACATTTATGTGCCCTGCTACAATTCCGCAAAACAGTACTGTTCATCAATTGATGGCAAGGGCGTCAGCTAATAATTCACCTAATTCTCTAACACACAAGTTAAACGCTTATGAAACAACTAAACGTGGTATTAGTTTTCATGCTCTTACTCGTCACGGCAATTCCTGCTATTTCGCAAAAACGAACTGTCACGGGTAAAATTTCAGATGCCAATGGCAAGCCTCTTCCTTTTGTTAATGTAACTGTAAAAGGCAGCTCGGGCGGAACAACTTCCAATTCCGATGGAGTGTACAGTATCGCTGTTCCTCAAGGATCAAACACATTAGTGTTTTCTTTTGTTGGATACAAATTGAATGAAATAAATGTTTCAAACCGAACAACAGTAGACGTTACAATGCAGGAAGATGCGGGTGAACTTGGAGGCGTAGTAGTTACGGCTCTTGGTATTGAAAGAAAATCAAAAGCGCTGCAATATTCAATAACCCAGGTATCGGGTGAAAATTTAACCCAGGCTCGGGAAATCAATGTTGGAAATGCGCTTGAGGGAAGAGTGGCAGGTGTAAATGTATCAAAGACTGCCTCGGGGCCTGGAGGTTCTACACGTGTCGTGATCCGCGGCGCCAAAACTCTTGGCTCTACATTAAACCAACCCCTTTATGTTGTTGATGGTGTTCCTATTGATAATTCAAACCAGGGACAAGCAGGCATATGGGGTGGTGCAGATCAGGGAGATGCTTTAAACAGCATCAACCCGGATGACATTGCCTCCATTTCAGTATTGAAAGGAGCAAGTGCAGCAGCCCTTTATGGATCAAGGGCGGCTAATGGTGTTATTTTGATTACGACAAAAAAAGGAACAGGACGTAAGGGGCTGGGTATTGAGTTCAATTCAAATTATGTTGTGGAAACGGTGCAAAACTTAACGGACTTTCAACATACAAATGGTAATGGAGGCTTAGTTGGAACAACTTTGGAAAACCAGGTGGCTAAGAAAGCGGAATCTATTGACGAGCATTGGAACAACTGGTGGACAGGTAATGGCTGGGGACCCAGATTAGATGGCAGCGATGTCGTTCAGTTTGATGGAGTAACACGACCTTATTCTTATAAAGGTGATAACTGGGATCGATTCTATGAAACAGGACATGCGCTTACAAATACTATTGCTCTTAGCGGTGGAAGTGAAACACAGAACTTCCGTCTATCCCTTGCGGACCTTAGAAGTGATGGGGTTTTTCCCAACTCGGGTTTCGATAGAACAAATATTACCTTATCTACCAATTCAAAGTTCGGAAAGAAGCTGACTGTTACAGCACGTGTTTTATATTCAAACGAAAAAACGAAAAACAGGCCTAACCTTTCTGATGCTCCGGGAAATGCAGATTTATCACTGTTTTATGTTCCCAATGATGTTGATGTACGCGATATGATTGGCGATCCTAATAAGCCCGGCGCTGTGCCTTCAATCGAGATGCAACAGCAGAAAGGGATAACTATTTTTGACCAAAAAGCCCCGGGAGAAGAGTTCCAGACCAGTTATGACTTATGGACACAGAATCCTTGGTGGGCTGCCTATCAATTTAAAAACAATGATGTTCGCGATAGAGTTATTGCCAACGGTGAAGCAAGGTATGATATCACCGATTTTCTTTACGTAGTGGGACAAGCCGGAATGGATTGGTATACTTTGAGAAATACGCGATTGACTCCCCAGGGCACGGGTTATGATCGCGGTGGGAGCATGAGCGAAAGCGAAACTCGCGTACGAGAATTAAACTTTCAGTATAGGGTAGGCTTCAATAAAACTTTTAATCAGTTTGGTGTTGACGCTTTTGTCGGAGGAAACCTAATGCGCCGTACTAATGAATTCATGGGTCAGAATGGAACAGGTTTTAATACGCCTTTTCTCGCTGCTATCAGCAATGCTACATTACATGATTATAGTTACGGTTATGGTAAAAGAGGGATTAACTCTTTATTCGGATCACTTGAGTTATCATACAATAATTATTTATTCATAACAGGAACCGCGAGAAAGGACTGGTTTTCGGTATTGAATCCTGCAAAGAATAGTATTGTCTATCCATCCATTGGGGGAAGTTTTGTATTTACGGATGCCTTCAAAGCATTACCTAAATGGTTAAGTTATGGAAAACTCCGAGGATCATGGGCACAAGTAGGTAATACCGAATCAGTAGGACCCTATCAAACAGTAGTAACGTACGGTGCAAATAGTGCCCATGTAGGAAGTCCTTTAGGTGGACTTAGCTCGGGTAATAATTTGCCAAATCCAGACCTTGTACCTTTTACTTCTACGGAAATGGAATATGGTTTGGAAGCAAGATTCTTCAACAACAGGTTGGGCATTGATGTAACATACTATGATCAAAAAACCACTGATGATATTCTCGATGCGCTTATCTCCCAGGCTTCAGGATTTGGAACTACATCTGTTAATGTGGGAAAACTCACAAATAAAGGATGGGAATTTTTACTTACTGTTACACCAATAAGATCTTCTGCAGTTACGTGGGATATTTCGCTGAATTTTGCAAAGAACAAGAGTAATGTTGTTTCTTTAATTAACGGACAGTCAGAGCTGGTAGTTGATCCCTATACCGCCGAGCCAAGAACAAGAACGGCTATTATCAAACAAATAGTCGGTCAACCCTATAATGTAATAACCGGTTTAACGCAATTGAAGGACCCTTCAACTGGTCTGCTTGTATATGATTCAAGCGGTGCACCTATAACCGATGGAACTTACCAGACAATTGGTTATGGAGTGCCTGATTGGACCGGAGGTTTGAATAACTCAATAACATGGAAAAATTTGAATCTTTCCTTTCTTATTGACTTCAAATCGGGCGGCGATATTTATTCCGGCACGAACGTGAGAATGACTGAAGCAGGTTTTACAAAGCAAACGTTATTAGGGCGTGAAGGCGAGGCTCCGCTTACTGTAAATGGCGTAGTCCAAACTGGTACGAATGCTGATGGGAAACCGATTTATTCACCATTTACTAAAACATTGGCACCGGGTGAGGCAGCCAATTATTGGAATCAGCTTGGCGAAAGAGCAGAAGAAAATTTTGTTTACGATGCCTCTTTCATAAAATTGAGGTCAGTAACCTTAGGATACACTTTTCCAAGCCGGCTTTTCACTAAAACGCCTATTAGAGGTTTAATGCTTTCTTTGGTTGGACGTAACCTCGCAATTCTGCACAAGAACGTTCCAAACGTAGATCCCGAATCTTCGTACCAAAGTGGTAACAACCAGGGTCTCGATTACTTTGGCATGCCTGCTACCCGCACTTACGGTATTAATCTGCGGGCAACATTTTAACTATTAACACTAATAACTATGAACTATTTAAGAAAACTAATTTATAGCAGTGTGGTTACCACAGTCCTCGTTAGCGGCTGTAATACAGACAATCTTAAAGAGCTTAATGTCAATCCTCAAGCGGCACCTACAATTGATGTGAATTTCCTGTTTACGTCCGCACAACTTGGCGCAGCCTCAGGTTCTTCCCCGGTTACAGGGGACAACCGTTATATTGACTGGAGAACGAATATTGGAATAACATCAACTACTATACAGCAACTTGCTTCTGACGGTGGCATTTCCAATACAGGCGATAAATACCTTGAAAATGTTGAAAGCTATACTGCGCCATGGGATTTTATCTATCGAAACCTAAACTACCTTGGGGAAATTCTGAGGCAAACGGGGACTGGGGGATTTGCAGAAGGTCAAAACAACAATACAAGACAGGCTGCAAGAATTTTAAGAGCATTTCTTTTCCATCGCCTTACAGATTATTATGGCAGAATTCCTTATTTTGAATCCTTACAAGCACCGGAGGGGACGTTCTTTCCTCATTATGATAAACAGAAGGAGATTTATTTAGATTTAATAAAAGAGCTTGACGAAGCAGCAGGAGCACTGACGACAGATGCCGATCCTGATTTTGCCGCTGCAGATCTTTATTATAAAGGGGATGTTACCAAGTGGAAAAAATGGGCTTATTCACTTATGCTCCGGTTAGCTATGCGACTTTCAAAGGTAGATGAGGCTGATGCCAATACGTATGTAGCAAAAGCCGTAGCAGGAGGCGTTTTCCAAAGCAATGCCGACAATACCATTGTTCCAATGGCTGTGGGGCCAAGTTTATGGTTGGATCAAAATGGAATTTCTCGGGCATATATTCCGGGAGATGGCGGCGAAATAGCAAATGCTTTTTTGAGTCAAAAGCTGGTTGATTTTTTAAAAGGAGCAAATTCTACATCAACTGCCGACGATGATCCAAGACTGATGATCCTTAGCGGAGGAATTTATACATGGACCAGTGAGGATAACTACACGCCAACAAATACAGATCCGCTTGCTCAGAAAGGCATGCCAAACGGGAAGGACATAAATATGCTTAAAGTAATTGAAAATAACCCCAATCTTGATCCCAATGCTACGTATTCAAGAATGAATCCAAAGTTGTTAAACAGAGATGAGCCGTATATGCTTATGAATTATGGTGAAGTCGAGCTTCTTTTGGCTGAAGCTGCACAAAGAGGTATTGGTGGTTTATCTTCCGCAGCAGCTGCGGGGTATTATGCTGCAGGTGTAAAAGCATCAATGCAAATGTACACCATCTACGATCCTTCCTTTGTTGTATCGGATGCACAAGTAACTGCATACCTTGCTGCTTATCCTTTCGGCGTTGAAAAACCGCCGTTGGAGATGATTGGTGACCAATATTGGGTGAATCATTTTATGAATTGGTGGGAAGCGTGGTCTAACTGGAGAAGAACAGGATACCCAACATTGGTACCTGTCAATTACCCTGGTAACGTGACAGGCGGGAAAATATTCCAGCGCCTGAAATATCCAAGCTCTGAAGTTGCCGGAAACCCGAATTTTTCGGACGCAAGTCCTAATGATTATACAACACCTGTTTGGTGGGCGGGAGGACCTGAATAATTGTTTTCAGAAAAAAAGCTCTTGGATAGTCAAGAGCTTTTTTTTTGAGATTGCTTATAAAAAAATATTTTACTTTTTTGTCCTTTGAAATAACAAAACACCAGCATTGTTCCTCCCTATAACCAATTGTTTTGATCCGCCAACCTGAAGAGTTGTTGCATCACGCACTTCACCTTCCACCTTTATACCACTTTCCAATGGTGAAATGTAGGCAAAAGATTTTCCTCTGTTACCTTTAAGATAAACACCCTTGCTTGCATTGCACCTTCCTGCCTGCGGCTTAAGCGAATAAAAATTTCCACCAAGCCATATATCTGTTTTGCCGTCTCCGTCAAGATCATCCGCAACAATTCCAAAGACAGGCGATATCTGCGCTTCAATTGGTAGTGCATCAAGCTCAAAGCTTCCTCCGTTATTCCATAATATTGCACTTTGCAAATAGTTTGCTTCATATTTCAAAGATTTGCTTCGCAGCTCTGGAGAAAAAAGAGAATCATAAGTTTTATGACCGTAATCCTCATACTTCAAAATCTGTTTCTTTAATGCCGGTATTTGTGCTGTAAGTTCAGGTTTGGTTGCAAAAGGATAAGCTACCGAATCTAATGGTGGATACCAATTAATTATGAATTCACTTCTACCGTTATTGTCAAAATCATTCACATACATTGTAAGAGGTTTTTGTTCACTCGCCTTTAATTTGGTGTTTAATCCCCAATTACCTAATATAAAATCTATATCACCATCGCCATCAAGATCTGCTGCTTCTATCCTGTTCCACCAACCGTTACTGTTTGCAATCGTACTTTGATTTTGAAACGTTCCATTATCATTTTTGAAAATGGTTATAGCCATCCAATCACCAACAACAATCAGGTCTTTATCACCATCACCATCTATATCGGTCCACGATGCATCAGTTACCATTCCAACGTTTGCAAGAGATGGTGGTGCAATGTCTTTCCATTTTCCATGATCATTAACTAATAAGTAGGATCGTGGAGGAAGTCCGTAGTTGCCGGGAACATTGCGTGCGCCCAAAAAAATATGATAATTGCCACCCTCAATGTTATCAACTTCAAGCGTTGAAAAATTTCCGATAACAGGAGGAACATTTGATGGTGCTATAGAAAAATTTCCATGACCATCATTATTGTATGTTCGGATAGTAAAATTTGCTTTGTTCATTTCAATTTCATTGCCGCCTGATCCAATCATTAAATCTAAATCTCCATCACCATCATAATCAACTAATGCTCCACATGTACTTT
>JAICTW010000301.1 GCA_025936195.1 Flavisolibacter sp. | reverse complement strand
CTTACAGGATTTGCCTTATCAAATCCACAGCACAATGTAAACAATCCTGTTTATGGCTTGGATAATTGGATCTACCTAGCACATCAGGGTTCGGTATCCACCGAAAAATACAAAGAAGAATTTGGGGATGAAGGATCAGAAATTATTTTTCCATCTTCGCATGGCAGCCCCGGTTTACCAAAAAATGCCAATGGACTTTCCGTTCGCTTCCGGCCTGATCAAAAGCAGATTGAGATGATGGCAACTAATGATCAGTTTGGGCAAACATTTGATGAATGGGGACATTGGTTTGGATGCAACAATTCAAACCAGGGATACCAGGAGGTAGTAGCCAACCGATATTTTAAAAGAAATCCGGCATTGCCTGTTTCGGATGCCGTGCAAAATATGTCTGATCATTTAAATGCTCCTGAAGTGTTTCCAACTACTATCCATCCTGATCGGCAATTGCTATCGGGTGTCGGAGTAATGACTTCGGGAAGTGGAATTACCGCTTACCTGGGGGGAGCTTTCCCGGCACCTTACAATCAAAATGTAACTTTTATAGCAGAACCTGTATATAATCTCGTTCATGTTGATTTGCTTAAGGATAGCGGAGCAAGCTTTACTGCCAGTCGCATCCTCGAACATAAAGAATTCCTTTCTTCTACTGATGCATGGGCCAGACCCGTAAATTTTTATGTAGGGCCTGATGGTGCCCTCTACGTATTAGATTATTACAGGAAGGTTATTGAATCTCCTGAATGGATGTCTGATGAAGCAATTGCTGCAGGAGGATTATATGATGGCTCGGACAAAGGACGTATATATCGTATTACACCGAAAGATGCAAAATCTGCTGAGTGGACAAAGGGATTAAAGTTAGGCGATGCGAGCGATGATGAGTTGATTCAACAGCTTACTAACAAAAATAATTGGTGGAGACTTAATGCTCAACGATTACTGGTTGACCGCAATGACAAGAAATCAATTTCCGGCTTAACCAGCATGGCAAAAAATTCATCTTCAGAACTGGGCCGCCTTCATGCTCTTTGGACTCTGGAAGGAATGGGTGCTCTTGATCCCTCAGTGATTGCAGAAGCGTTAAAAGATCCTGTTGCAGGAATAAGAGAAAATGCTATCAGGTTGGCAGAGCTTCACCTGGCATCTGCACCTCAATTGAGTAATGCGTTGCTTGCTTTACAAAATGATCCCAATCCGAAAGTAAGGTTTCAATTGTTGTTGACACTGGGATTTGTAAATACACCTCAATCTTCAGAAGCCCGAAACAAATTATTGTTTAGCGACATTAATGACAAATGGGTGCAGATTGCAGCGCTATCAGCAGGCTCAGAAACTGCGCCCTTATTAAAAGTAGTGCTTGAAAAATTTCGCGCAGATATCCCTGCATATTCATCCCTGGTTCAAAGACTAACATCCATGATAGGAATTACGGGAGATGGGGACGATATTTTTCAATTAATTCAAAAAGCTACAACTACAGTTGATACGAACAATACAAAAAGCCACGTAGCAATTTTAGAAGGTTTATCCAGGGGATTAAAAAATAGAAAATCACCATTAATGATCCCACAGAATTTACAAAAAAGGTTGGTACAGATATTCTTTGAAAATAATTCCTCTCAAATGCGAAATGCCTCATATCATGTGCTAAAAGTACGGGGGATAACAGAGGAAGCATTGAAGGATCAGTCTATAGAGAAAGCACTATTGATTATAAAAGATTCTACCCAGAATTCAGATAGAAGAGCAGATGCAATTGATTTTCTATCGCTGGGTGATCCTTCTTCTTATGTAAATATTCTTGAGAAGTTGCTTGTGCCCCAGGAGCAATCCGTGGTGCAACTAGCTGCTGTGCGCACTCTGAATTTAGTAAAAGGTATTTCAGTAAGTCAATATATTATTCAACAATGGCCGGAGCTTACTCCTGAAATAAGGGATGCAGCAATAAGAATTTTCCTTGGCAAACCTGACCGGGTCAACTTGCTGTTAACCGCTATGGAAAAAGAAGTCATCTTGCCTACCAGCGTTAGTTTTGGCAGCAGCGTAGGGCTAATGATGCAATCTGATTCGACACTTCGTCGTCGTGCGAGAGCTATCTTTACGAGAAGCCAGGAAGAGGGAAAAAAAGTAAATGAGAAGTACAAGCAAGCTCTTAAATTGACAGGAGATCCACTGAAAGGAAGAGCGGTATATGCGCAGCATTGTACGATTTGCCACCAGATAAGGGGGGAATCGGGTATTGCTATTGGCCCTGATCTTGGCACAGTACATAACTGGAAGAAAGAAGATATCATGGCCAATATCCTTGACCCTAATTTATCAATATCGGCCGGTTTTGACCTTTGGAATATTGAATTAAATACCGGCGAGTCTTTACAAGGTATTATCAAAAGTGAAACTCCCGCTGCCATTACCGTTGTTAACAGCGGAAAACCTGACAGAACAATTAACCGCCAGGAAATAAAATCTTTGAAAACAGCTAATGTCTCAGCGATGCCCTCAGGTTTGGAAAAAAATATAGATCAACAGCAGATGGCAGATTTACTTAGTTTCTTGCGCCAGAATTAGGTATAAACAGAAGAATTAAGACTACTTATTTTTAACTTAGAATACAATTAAAACATTATGAGACTTTTGCTATGCGTTCTTCTTATCCACATCAGTGTCGGCTCTTTTGCTCAAAAAAGTCAGCCCGATGGTATTGCCAACGCTCATATTTTCCGTGCTTCGGTTGTAAAAGTAGATGTTACACCTGATAGTCCAAAGTGGTTGCTTGGTTATGGCCCTCGCCAATCTACCGGAGTCCACGATCGTATATATCATCGTATTATTGCGATGGATGATGGTGTTACCCAATTTTTTATTGTGTCTTCGGATTTCTGTGTTATATCCCCTTCTGAATACGATCATGTTGCTTCGATACTTCAACGTGAGCTTGGTATTAATCCATTGAATTTTTGGTGGTCTTTAACCCACACTCATTCTGCACCAGAGGTGGGAGTACCAGGATTACCGGAGACTTTTATGGGTGAGCGCTATAAGCATGACGTGGACACAGCTTACGAAGCATTGGTAGCCCGTTCTTTGGTGAATGGGATTATTGAGGCCCGCCGTAAATTGACGCCAGCTCGTCTTGGCGTAGGGTGGGGATTTTCGCAGGCTAACATGAATCGCCGTGCTTTGGATGAACATGGTAAAGCTTCGTTGGGAATGAATCCTGATCTACCTGTTGATCGAAGAATTGGCCTGATACGTTTGGATAAAGAAGATGGAACTCCACTTGCTTTAATAGCAAACTATGCAATGCACGGAACAGTGGCTGGCGGAGCTAATACAAAAATAAGCGGAGATGCGCCAGGCATTGTAGCAGAATATGTGGAACAAAAGACTGGTGTTCCTATGCTTTACATTAATGGCGCAGCAGGAAATCTTGCCCCATTGTACAGTACCTACCCGAGCTTCGGGGCCGGTCATTTGAATGAATTCCGGGTATTGCTGGGAGATCGAATTCTTGAGGCCAATAAAAAGCTCATAGCTACCACTGATTCTGTGAAATTATTTACAGGTTCAACAATAATAGAAACACCAAGAAGAAGTAATTTAGGCTGGCCTTCTGATTTAGGCAAATATACACGCACAACAAATTCGGGAGCAAACATGGTAAAGCTTCCTGTGCGTTTCTTAAAGATCAATGAAGATATAGCAATTTGGAGTTTACCCGTTGAGATGTTTTGCGAAATTTCGAATGAAATTCGTGAGCGATCTCCTTTTCCTTATACTTTTTATTACGGATATACAAATGGATGGCTGGGATATCTTCCAACAGAAAAGGCATTTCAACATGGTGGGTATGAGGTTGAAGTCGTATCGCCCTATACTCCCTCTGTGGAGCATGATGTAAAAGAATCTGTTTTAGGATATTTACAGGGAGAAATGCGAAGCATTGGAACTTATTAATACAAGGAAAGGAAAAAAGCGTTAGCAAAATTAATCTCAAAGTAGTTTGCATTAATTATTCAACAGTAAAAAGTTTTTAAAGCATTTGTTATGAAAATCTATCAAAAATTATTTGCAATTAGTTCTCAAAAAAATCCATCACCATCTAAATTCTTTTTCCTTTTCTTCTTATTTTCTATTACCCATGAGATAGCACTTGCTCAACAAGACAAGCCTGCTTTTTGGCCTGATGGAAAACAAATTGCAGTGAGTCTTACTTTTGATGATGCCCGTATGAGCCAGGTGGACGTTGGAACTGCGTTGCTTAATCAATATGGGGTCAAAGCAACATTTATTGTTGTTCCTTCAAGTGTAGAAAAAAGGCTTGATGGGTGGAAGAAGGCAGTTGCTGACGGGCATGAAATCGGGAACCATACACTATTTCATCCATGCTCAGGCAATTTCCCCTGGTCTAAAAGTAAAGCATTAGAAAACTATACGATTAAGCAAATGAGAAAGGAGTTGGTAGATGCAAATAAACAAATTGAGAAATTGTTAGGAATAAAGCCTAAAGTTTTTGCTTATCCATGTGGCTCTACATTTGTAGGGAGAGGTAGTAAAACAAAAAGCTATGTTCCTCTTATTGCTGATTTGTTTTTAGCTGGAAGAGGTTGGCTGGATGAAGGCCCTAATGATCCAACCTTTTGTGACTTTGCACAATTAACAGGAATGGAAATGGATGGAAAAGAT
>JAICTW010000398.1 GCA_025936195.1 Flavisolibacter sp. | reverse complement strand
GGATGCAGTTTTTGCAGCAGGCGCAGGTCACATCGGGAAATATTCCGAATGCAGTTTCAACAGCAATGGCACAGGTTCCTTCAAAGCCGAAGAAGGCGCTGATCCTTATGTGGGCGAAATTGGTGAAAGGCATTATGAGAACGAAACTAAAATTGAGATCGTGTATCCCTTTTACCTGGAAAATCAGGTGGTGAAGGCTTTAATTGAAAACCATCCTTACGAGGAAGTGGCCTACGATATTTTTACAATGGACAATGTCCATTTCGGTATTGGAGCAGGCGTAATTGGCGAGTTGGAAGGACCCAGCGACGAAAAAGATTTCTTAAAGTTTATCCGGGAGAGGTTTAGGGCAAAAGGCATAAGGCATACCGCTTTACTCGGAAAGCCCATCAAAAAAGTGGCCGTTTGCGGAGGGGCTGGAAGTTTTTTAATTAAGAAAGCTGTTCAGATGGGCGCTGATATCTATATTACCGCCGATGTGAAATACCATGAGTTCTTTGATGCGGAAGGGAAATTGGTGCTGGCCGATATTGGCCATTATGAAAGTGAACAGTTTACCATAGACCTCATTCATGACCTTTTAGTGGAAAAATTTCCTACTTTTGCCGTCCTTAAAACAAAGGTGAATACCAATCCGGTTCACTATTTCAGCGAGTAGTATATCAGGGTTGGCAGTTTACAGTTGGTAATTGGCAGTGTGTAGGGGCATGCTTTGGCATGAGCAAATCAGAAAGTTGAGCGACTGAGAAACAAGAATGAATGTTGCACAATGGTGAATAGAATTACAGAACGTACAAGTGAGTGACACAACAGAAGACGACAGTAGCAGTGCCGATTGGTTCATAAAAAAAACTTGCCAACTGAATGGCAGCAACAACCAAAACAACTACAAACCACAAACTTCAAACTACAAACTATAATGGCAAACGTTAAACAAGATTATTCAGTGGAAGAGAAGCTCACTTCACTGGTGCAGCTTCAAAAAGTAGAATCCAAACTGGATGAAATACATATTTTAAAAGGAGAACTTCCCATGGAGGTTGCCGACCTTGAAGATGAAATTCAGGGTTTGCATGCCCGCCAGCTTCGCATTGAAGAAGAGATCAACGGCATTACCGAATTTATTGAGCAAAAGAAAAATGCAATTAAAGAAGCGCAGGCACTGGTAAAGAAATATGAAAAGGATAGCGAAAATGTGAAGAACAACCGCGAGTTCGAGGCTATCAATAAAGAAATTGAAATGCAGCAACTCGAAGTGAAGCTTTGCGAAAAACACATCAAGGATGCCAATGAAGAAATTGCCGAAAAAGCAGTGGCTTTGGAAAAAGCAAAAAAAGCGCTGGGCAATAAAGAAGGCGTATTGAATACGAAAAAAGGGGAGCTGGAAAAAATTATTGCTGCTACTGAAAAAGAAGAGAAGCAATACAACAAACTGGCTGAAGAAGCCCGTGGTCATGTGGATCCCCGTTTGCTGGCCAGCTATGAAAAGATCCGTAAAAATTACAGAAATGGTTTGGCTGTGGTTCCGGTGGAAAGAGATGCCTGCGGTGGTTGCTTTTACTACATTCCGCCTCAGAAGCAAAGTGAGATCAAGCAGCGCAAAAAAGTTATGGTTTGCGAAAACTGCGGAAGAATTCTGGTGGATTCCGACCTGGTGGATTCTGTTGAAGTGAAATAATTTTCAGGAAAAATATTTTACAAAGTCTTCTGTTTTGCGGAAGACTTTTTTATTTGCCGAAATGGGAAAAGAATTAATTTGTCGCGAATTATGTTGAGCCGATTGTCCATAAAAAATTATGCTATCATTGACCAACTGGAAGTGGATTTCTCTTCTCATCTAAATATTATTACCGGCGAAACCGGGGCCGGTAAATCCATTATTGTCGGGGCTATGGGATTGATACTGGGACAAAGAGCAGAAGGCACTGTTCTGTTGAATAAGGAAAGAAAATGTATTGTGGAAGGCTGCTTCAAAGGCGAATCGTCTGACGAATATGTAATTAATTTTCTAAAGGAAAATGAATTGGATGTTCATGACGAACTAGTGGTGCGCAGGGAGATTGCTCCCAATGGAAAGTCAAGAGCTTTTATTAATGATACGCCGGTTAACCTTTCACAATTAAATCAGTTAAGCAGTTTATTAGTTGATCTTCATCAGCAGTTCGATACGCTGGAATTGGGTGAAAGCGATTTTCAAAGAGAAGTGCTGGATGCGCTTGCTGCCAATTTTGATTTGTTGAAAACCTATCACACAACGTTTGATGCTGCACAAACTGCGAGAAAAAACCTGGAGAATTTAAAAGAACAAAAAACACAATTCAATAAGGAATTCGATTATCATCAATTTCAGTTTACTGAACTGGAAGAAGCAAATTTTAAGGAAAATGAATTGGAAGAGCTGGACCAGGAATTAAAACTCCAAACCAATGCAGAAGGTATTAAAAACGCTTTGAACAAAACCTATTTTGAGCTGGAGGAAAGCGAAGAGCCGATCATTCGCCAGTTGAAATCCATGATCCATGGCTTGCAGCAGTACAGCGAAATGCAGAACGATATTCCCAATCTCATTCAACGTTTGCAATCTGTTTATATCGAGCTGCAGGACCTTGCTGACGAAACAGACCGCATCAACAATCATGTGAATTCCGATGCGGCTGTCATTGAAAAAATTAATGAACGTTTATCGCTCGGTTATCGTTTACTAAAAAAGCATGGCGTAAAAACGACCAATGAATTGCTGGTAATAAAAGATCAGATCAATCAAAAACTACAGGCCGTTTTAAATATTGATGATGCCATTGCCAATGCTGAAAAGGATTTTTCACAGTTGATTGCAAAAGCAGAAGAGCAGGCATTTAAAATTTCAGAAGCAAGGAAAAAACAAGTGAAGCCTCTGGAAACACAGGTGAATAAAATGCTGGCACAGGTAGGAATGCCGAATGCGAGATTGAAAGTAGAGATCAAAAAAGGCGATCTTTCTGCCAATGGTTTTGATGGAATTGAATTTTTGTTTGATGCCAATAAGAGTAATCAGTTTCAGCCTTTGCGTAAAGTGGCCAGCGGTGGTGAGTTAAGCCGTTTGATGCTTTGTATAAAATCTCTTGTTGCTAAATCAATGGATTTGCCCACACTTATTTTTGATGAAATTGATACAGGTATTTCCGGGGAAGCAGCAAAGCAGGTGGGTGCTATTATGAAGGAGCTTGCTGCTGCACGCCAGGTGATTTGTATTACCCACCAGCCGCAAATTGCAGGTAAGGCCGACGCTCATTTTCTTGTTTACAAAGCCGTGAAGAATGATGCGGTTACAACCGGTGTCCGGTTGCTGGATAAAGATGAACGTATTGTAGCGATTGCAAAAATGTTGAGCGGCGAAAAACCAACCGCTGCTGCATTGGAGAATGCAAAGGAGATGGTGATGAATTAAGTGGTGATAGTTGTTCTGTAGAAACAAAAGTGAATTTAAATATTACGCAGAGGCGTAGAAAATAAGGGAGACATTTTGTAAAGAAAACAAAAATTCTTCCTTGTGATCTTTGCTCCCGGCCAGCTATCGGAGCTCTCTTTAAAGGACAGGTGTAATAGGATCAACGATCAGGATGAGAAACTATTCAGGCCACCTTACATAAAAATCTGTTCACTGTTTTCAACAGGTCTTCTTCTGTAAATGGCTTTTTCAGAAATCCGTTGGCGGCTCTGACTAAGCTTTTCTGTACTTCAGGTGAAGCAGTTCCCGCGGAAAAAAAGATCAATGGGATCTCGCGTATTGTCGGATCTTCTTTTGCCAGTTTTAAAAATGTGCGTCCATCCGTTTCGGGCATCATGATATCACAAAGAAT
>JAICTW010000086.1 GCA_025936195.1 Flavisolibacter sp. | reverse complement strand
GCATTACTTATAAAATCTCAATTGATTCCTTAATTCATTGGATTCCTTCTGAACGTCTTCCAATTGTTCCAATAAATGAAAGATCACATCAATGCCTTCGATGTTTACATTAAGATCATAATGTAAACGAATAATTTTCTCGAGCTCATTCAGTCTGTCTGTTGATAAATAATCATTGCCTTCATTATTGATCACTTCCACCAGTCCAAATTCCTGTAAGGAATGAATGAAATTCATTTCCACCTGATAATGTGTACAGAATTCCTGAGCTAAAATCAATTCATGCTCCTGCATATCATCTCAGTTTTGAAAGTTCAGTAAATAATTGTTTTTCCTTTTCAGAAAGATTCGTAGGTATTTTCACTTTGTACGTGATGTAGAGATCGCCGAATTCCCCCTCTTTTTTATAGAGAGGAAAACCCTTTCCTTTTACTCTTGCTTTGGAGTCATTCTGTGTTCCTGCCGGCACTTTTAATTTTAATTTCCCGGACAGCGTTTCTACAGTTATTTCTCCACCCAACACTGCTGTGTACAAGTCAATTTCTGCATCAGTGTACAAATCATTGCCCAAACGTTTGAACTGAGTATCTTCTTCAATCACAAACGTTATGTAGAGGTCGCCGTTAGGACCGCCATTCACTCCGGGAGCGCGGTGTCCTTTCAACCGGATTTTCTGTCCGTTTTCCACACCGGCGGGAATGGTAATGCGAACATTTTTTCCGTTAACAGTAAGTGTTTGCTGATGCGTGGTATAAGCCTGCCGTAAACTTAAATGCAATTCTGCTTCGTAATCTTGTCCTTTAAATTGTGTAGT
The DNA here is from genome assembly GCA_025936195.1 of Flavisolibacter sp. The sequence goes on along the minus strand of JAICTW010000086.1, from coordinate 7,288 downwards.
TCTTTGTCTTCCATTTCTTGCGCCCATTCCGCCAAATAAAGATTCAAAAAAATCGGAGAAATCATGTTCGCCTTCACCGCCAAAATATTGTTCGCCGCCACCTCCGCTATATTCTCTTTGCCAATGTTGCTGCTGTTGTTTGGCCTTTTCAAATTCTTCAGCATGCTTCCAGTCCTTTCCGTACTGATCATATTTTTTTCTTTTCTCCGGATCGCTCAGCACTTCGTTGGCTTCATTAATCTCCTGGAATTTTTTATGCGCCTCTTTGTTGTTGGGGTTCACATCAGGATGGTATTTTCTTGCCAGCTTGCGATAAGCTTTTTTGATGTCTTCTGCGGAAGCATTTTTATCCAGCCCTAACACTTTGTAATAATCGATGTATTCCATAGCCGCACTATTGTAAATAACCTAAGTTAGAAAACAATTTTCTTACTCAGTACATACAGGTATACAACTCTCAGACCACTTTCATTCCAAAATTTGCTGCCGATACTTGCAAGGGACTTTCAAATGTGGCGCGATAAGAAATGGACAACCGGGATAAGACAGCCTTCAATTAAGGCAATTGTAAACAGGTGTTTCCACTTAAGCGAAGTTGCTTTCCGCATTAAGGTCATTTAAAAAACCGGAACATTTTTTTGTAATTGTTTCCGATTAAGTATTATTTTTCGAGCGGAATCCAATTAACTATGAAGAAAGTCCCACTTCTTTCCATTTTTGTTTTTCTTTTCTTCTTTTCTTCTTTTGCACAAAACACAAAACCCGACACTGTTAAGGTTGGTGTGCATGTTACCAGTATTCACGATATTGATTTCAAACAAAAAGAATATGCCATTCAGCTTTGGCTTTGGCTGAAGTATAAGAATAAGGCGCTTGATTTTGAAAAGAACCTTGAAATACCGATGGCCAAAACTGTAGAGCGGTCATTCTCCACCATTGATACTTCGGACGGTGAGGTTTATCTGCAGATGAAATTGCAATGTGTAATGAAGGATTCCTGGAAGATCGGCAATTTTCCTTTTGATCGCCAAACACTCAGATTCTCAATTGAAAATTCACAGTTCGATTCCAGTGCACTTGTTTTTGTTCCCGATACGTTGGGGCAACATTACGACAGGCGTTTTACATTGAATGGATGGAAGATTGACAGTTGCATTTTATCATCAGGAATAAAGGTGTACGAAACCGGCTTTGGTGATGAAAGTTTGTCCCGGCCACGTACCGAATACAGCGCTTTTCGCTTGCGCTTAAGTATTGCAAGAGATGCCGGGGGTTTGTTCTGGAAAATGTTTTTGGGAATGTATATTGCTTTCCTCATTGCTTATGTGTGCTTCTACATTCACTCGGATGGAATGGATTCACGGTTTAGTTTGAGTGTGGGTGCTTTGTTTGCCGTGATCGGTAATAAATACATTATTGATTCCTCTTTACCTGAATCTACTTCGTTTACATTGGTAGATACCTTGCATGGACTTACGTTATTCTGCATATTTATAATTGTGTCTGCAACAGCTTATTCCCTGATTCTGGTAAAGAAGAACCAGCTTCAAAAAGCAAAACGGTTCGATATGATCACAGCGCAAATTGTTTTATTGCTTTACGTGGCGGCCAATATTTATTTTATTACGCGGGCGAAGTGATTTTTTTGAACAACGAATCGAATTTATACTTTTAAGGAATTAATTTTCAACTATTGCATTTGGGCTTTCCCTTTAGTACTTTTACCCACCTCATGTGCTAAGAATAAATCTGCCATGAAAAAAAATCCAAGACTATGAAAGCCGGACTATAATCCGATACCCGATGGTTGAAAACATTTTCTATGTACTTCTCGCACTGATTCCGGCACTGCTGAACACTGGCATTCTCATTTATGTATTTTTCTTTTGACCCAGAGGTAAAACCACGGACCTTTTCGCATTATTTGTTTCAGCGCTTATTGTTTGGCAGGCTCAGGACATAATAGACCGCTTGTGCACCACTGAGGTCACTGCCCAGTATTGGGAAAGCCTTCTTTCTATCGGATGGATCAGCCTTGCTCCGTTTGCCTTTCATTTTGTTTGCCGTTATGCATCCATTCGGCAGGTTTATAAAAGTCGTACGGCGCTTATTGCAGTATATCTTCCTTTTATCGTCTTGCAAATCCTGCATATACGCAAAGGCCCGGTACCTTTTGTTCATCATCCTAAATGGGGCTGGATTACTACCCCGGAGCCTTTAAGCCTTGATGCTTTTCTTCGCTACTATGTATCGGCTTTTATTCTCATTGCTATATACATACTTTTTCGCCATGCTTATAAAATGCGAAACGATAAAGAAAAAAGAAACCAGACTTTTTTGGTTGCTGCAGGCATTTCTTTGCCGGCTATTCAGGGCATAGCCACACAGGTGGTGCTTCCGCTTGCTTTTTCGCAGCAGGACCTTCCGCTCACTTCTACCTTTCTGACTTTTTTCTCGGTAGGCACTTTTATTTCTTTAACCAAATACAGGTTATTTAATCTGTCTGAATCTTTGGAAGTGGAAAAAATAATGGAGAATCTTAAAAACATGGTCATCATTGTTGCTCCCGATAAAAGAATCCTGTATATGAATCCTTATGCAAGCCATTTGTTCCAGAGGCCAGGACACACCTTTTTCAACGTTGATCATATTTTCCCTTCTGATCATTATTATAGTCAGTTTGCTAATGAAGTTTTTACTACTTCATTAAATGGCGCTCCAATAAAAAATTACCCTACTTCGTTACAAACAAGTAGTGGAAACAAGATAGATGTTCTGATCTCTGCCGAAATGATTACGAACAACAAGCATATACAAGGAGTATTAATTGTGGCTACTGATGTTACCGAGCATCTTAAAACATTAAAGGCATTGAAAGAAAGCAATGACCGTTATGACCTGGTAAGCAAAGCTACCAATGATATGGTGTGGGACTGGAATGTGGTTACCGGAGAGATCTATCGCAATAAACAAGGCTGGAAAAAAATATTTAAAGCGGAACTTCCAAATGAGAGAGGTTCAACTGAAGACTGGCTCTCGAGAATACATCCTGATGATTGCAGCAGGATCCATTTAATTAAAGAAGGAGTTTTCAACTTGCCGGATGATCATTTTGAAATTGACTTTCGTGTGGTAAAACAGGATGGCAGTATCGCTTATGTTCTTGATCGGGGATATGCGCTTCGGGATGAGAATGGAAAAGTGATCCGCTTGATCGGTGCCACGCAGGATGTTACACAGCGTAAGCTTGCGGAAATGAAACTTAAGGAAGAACAACTTCTAAGGCATAAAGAACTTACCGATGCAGTGATCAGTGCACAGGAAAATGAGCGGCGTCATATTGGTGCAGAATTACACGATAACGTGAACCAGATTCTTACCAGTGCCATGTTGTATTTGAATCTGGCTGAAGGAGAACCAAACAACAGGACTTCTCTTTTGCAGCAATCCAAAAACATTCTTGGTAATGCCATTAGTGAAATCAGAAAGCTTAGTCATTCACTCATACCACCTTCGCTCAACGGGGAAAAACTTATAGATGCACTGACAAGAATGCTGGACAATGCAAAGAGATCGGGGCTTGCAGTTCAATCAGAGATCGTGGAATTTGATGAAACGCTGCTTTCCGAAAAAATGAAACTGACCATCTATCGTATCATACAGGAACAGTTTAATAATATTAATAAACACTCCAAAGCAAAAGCAGTTTCCCTGAAGCTGCTAATGCAGAATAATCAATTCATACTAAGCATTAAAGATGATGGCATTGGTTTCGATCCTTCAAAAAACTCGAAGGGTGTAGGATTGACCAATATCAAAACCAGAACTTCACTGCATAATGGGGAAGTGAAAATCTTTTCCTCTCCCGGACAAGGCTGTACTCTGGCGATTAGCTTTCCTGTACGAAAAATGGAAAAAGTGGCATAAAACTTTGCCTTCTGGTTAATTGTACTTCAAGCGGTTTTGTAAAACAAAACGATTTTCTTGATGATCTGTGCTTATGACTTAGGTTTGCATACCACCTTTGTGGTGTAAAAGTTGTACTAATCAATCGTCAAATGACTGACCCGATGAACGGCAAAGAGAAGGTAAGCTACAGGCCAGGTAAAATTGCAAAGTTCTTTGTACACATTTACTATGCTTTTGCTTTTGTGATCCGATTCTTCAAAGAGGTGTTTACGCCTCCTTTTCAGTTTAAAGAATTTGTGCGTCAATGTTTCAACGTCGGATACAAATCGCTGGCGTTAATTTCTATAACGGGTTTCATAACGGGTTTGGTCTTTACTAAACAATCCCGCCCTTCGCTTGCTGAATTCGGCGCCACTTCATGGTTGCCTTCACTGGTGTCTATTGCCATTGTGCGGGCATTGGCACCATTGGTTACGGCTTTGATCTGTGCAGGAAAAGTAGGTTCCAGCATTGGCGCTGAACTTGGCTCTATGAAAGTAACCGAGCAGATTGATGCTATGGAAGTCTCCGCAATTAATCCCTATAAATATTTGGTCGTTACCCGTGTTCTCGCAACAACGTTCATGTTGCCTTTGCTGATGTTCTATACAGGTTTTGTTGGATTGATGGGTTCCTTCCTCGATGTTCATCTGCATGAGCAAACCAGCATGGCCACCTTTTTTATCAATGCTTTTTCCACCATCACCTTTCTCGATTACTGGACTTCACTTGCTAAAGCTTTGATCTATGGTTTTACTATTGGTATTGTTAGTTCCTACAAAGGTTTTTACGCAAAGAACGGAACTACCGGTGTGGGCATGGCCGCCAATTCTTCGGTGGTAACATCTATGTTTTTGATTTTTATTGAAGAAATTGTGATTGTTCAAATTGCGAATTACATGAGAGGAGGCTTTTGATCAATGAATGAAAATGGTACCATAGCAACCAAAGAAAAAATGATCGCAATACGTGGATTGTATAAATCTTTTGGCGAGAACCATGTGCTGCGTGGAATTGATCTTGATGTATATAAAAGAGAAAATGTTGTAGTGCTTGGAAGATCAGGCACCGGCAAATCTGTATTGATAAAGATCATTGCAGGATTATTAAAGCCCGATGCCGGTGATGTTTTGGTTTTAGGTAAACATGTGGAACACTTAAATGATAAAGAGCTAAGAGCACTCCGGTTGAAACTCGGTTTCTCTTTTCAAAACAGTGCTTTGTACGATAGCATGACTGTTAGGGAAAACCTGCAATTTCCCCTGGTCCAAAATTCTAAACATCTAACAAGAAAGCAAATCAACAAAGCCGTGGAAGAAGTGATTGAGGCCGTAGGCTTGTCGCAAACCATTAATCAAATGCCTTCTGAACTTTCCGGTGGACAGAGAAAACGCATTGGTGTTGCCAGAACATTGATTCTTCAACCTCAGATCATGTTGTACGATGAACCGACTGCCGGCCTTGATCCTATCACTTCTATTGATATCAACAATTTGATCAACGACGTGCAGGAACGCTATCACACCACTTCCATTATTATTACGCACGATCTTACCTGCGCAAAGGAAACCGGCGACAGGATAGCCATGCTGCTTGACGGCACTTTTGTAAAGCAGGGAAGCTTTGAAGAAGTGTTTTCAACTAATGATGAAAGAATAAAAAGTTTTTATGATTATAATTTTATACAGCAATAATGAAAATGGATAATAATAAAAGAATGATAACGGTTGGCGTTTTTGTTGTGGTTGGGCTGCTGATCTTTGTTGTAGGCGTGCTTACCCTGGGCGGGCAAAAAAGTACGTTTCAACACCAGTCAACGCTCCGGGCTATATTTAAAGATGTTGGTGGGTTAAAGGTCGGTAATAATGTTTGGTTTTCGGGAGTGAAAGTGGGCACCATAAACAAAATGTCTTTTACTCCTAATGCCATGGTGAACGTAGAAATGAGCATTGAAACCAAAGCGATGCAATACATTAAAAAGGATTCAAAGGCTAAGATCGGATCTGAAGGATTTATAGGAAATAAAATTGTGATCATTTATGACGGGAGCATGAATTCTGCTCCTGCTGCAGACGATGATGTGCTGGTAACCGATAATGGAATAAGCACGGATGAAATGATCGCCACGCTTCAGCAAAACAATAAAAACTTATTGGACATCACAGGCAATATAAAATTAATTACGGAGCGATTGATGAATGGACAGGGCTCTGCAGGTAAAATTCTTTCCGATGATCAATTGGCAAACGATCTGCAGGCAGCTGTTACAAAGTTTAAAATGGCATCCGGCAATATTCAAAAAATAACCGCTGATGTTTCTTCCTATACTTCGCAATTGCAATCAAAAGGTTCTTTAACCAATGAACTGATACACGATACTGTTTTTTATAGCCGCCTGAAATCAACAGCAAAGCAAATCCAGGATGCTTCCATAGCCATCAGGGAATCCAGTGATAAGATCAAGCACATCAGCGCAAACCTTGAAGATATCAGCAATCACCTGGACAGTACCAGCTCGCCTGTTGGCGTTTTGCTGAATGACGAAGAAGCCGGAAAAAATTTGAAGAGTACGTTGGAGAATCTTCAAAGCGGTTCCAAAAAACTGGACGAAAACCTGGAAGCGCTTCAGCATAATTTTTTGTTTAGAGGTTTTTTCAAAAAGAAAGAAAAAAGCGAACAAAAATAAAGGATGATCCTGGTTATATATTACTGTAATTAGTTCGATGTTTAACTGTTTAGAATCCAACTTCTCTGCTACCTTTGCAGAAAGTTTTTCTTATGGACGGTTCCAATCAAAAGACAGAAATCACAAGGCAGTTTGTGCATTTAATGTTCGACCTCAGGGACCAGCTCCGTCAGTTCATGCAAAAAAAATTCAAGGAAAATAATATTGATCTTACCTACGAGATGCACCAGATTATGGCCAGCTTATGGAGAAAGGATGGTATTAAGCAGCAGGAGCTTGCCGACCGTACACTTAAGGACAAAGCCAGCATGACTTTTTTGATTGATAATCTCACTAAAAGAGAATTGGTGAAACGAGTGGAAGACCCGAATGACCGGAGAAACAAATTGATTTATTTAACGCCAAAAGGAAAACAAATGGGAAAGAAAGTGGAACCGTGGGTGACTGAACTGTTTACTACCGCCGGTAAAGGTTTTGATGTGACCACGCTGCGAAGTTTCATCGCAGCCGTTGAGAAAATGCGTGACAATGTGAAAGCAGGCTAATTTTTTTCTCTGATTAGTTAAACATTATACTGTTTATCATTTATCGTTCAGTTGAAAACAGGAGTAAGGAAAAGAACATGGAAACAAATTCTTTGGTGGAATATGGATC
>JAICTW010000047.1 GCA_025936195.1 Flavisolibacter sp. | reverse complement strand
GAAAAGCCGGGAATTGTAAAACGAAAATTGAAACAGAATTGAGAGACACAATTATCAACCTTGAAACCGTTAACCCTATCGAGTTCTTTGGAGTGAATAACGGCAAACTGGACATTCTTAAAAAGAAATTTCCTCTTCTTAAAATCCTTTCCCGCGGAACACAGTTAAAGCTAAGCGGTGCACCGGAACAGGTGGAAGGTGCAAAAGAAAAAATTGACCTCATTGTGCAGTACCTCGAAAGAAATGGCCACATGAGCGAGAATTATTTTGAACAGATCCTGGGCGGCGATGACGCTGAAACAATCGACAACTTTGTGGAACGAAATCCCAATGACGTGTTGGTGTTCGGTCCCAATGGAAAGACAGTGAGGGCCCGTACAGCCAATCAAAAACGCCTGGTTACTGCATCCGAAAAAAATGATGTTGTTTTTGCCATCGGTCCCGCGGGTACTGGAAAAACGTATACAGCAGTAGCTATGGCCGTAAGAGCATTGAAGAATAAAGCAGTGAAAAAAATCGTTCTCACTCGTCCTGCTGTGGAAGCCGGTGAAAATCTTGGTTTCTTGCCCGGCGACTTAAAAGAAAAGATTGATCCTTATCTGCGTCCTTTATATGATGCGCTGGATGATATGATCCCTGCCGACAAGCTGGGCTATTACATGAGCACAAGAACAATTGAAATTGCTCCTTTGGCTTACATGCGTGGACGTACGCTGGATAATTGCTTTATCATTTTGGATGAAGCGCAGAATGCCACAGATCTTCAGTTGAAAATGTTCCTGACCCGTATTGGTGCTAATGCAAAGGCTATCATTACCGGTGATTTGACGCAGGTAGATTTGCCGCGCAATCAAAAAAGCGGTTTGGCAAAAGCAAGCCGCATATTGAGAAACATTGACGGTATTGGCTACATTGAACTGGATGAAGAAGACGTGGTGCGCCACAAATTGGTGAAAGCAATTTTGAAAGCTTATGATAAGGAAGGCCAGCGGGAACAGGAAATAGAAGAAGCAGAAAAAAAAGAACGTAAAGAAAAACGTTATTACGATAGAGAAAGAGATTGAGATCGACAAAGCATGATTGAAATTAGATTGGAACTGCCTCAGTATTGAGGCAGTTTTTATTTGCAGTTCTGCTCACTCCTTCTCTTTCACCTCTTCACCTTAGTTTTGCAACCATGAAAAGAATTTTGATCGCCCTTTTACTGCTGCCCTTTTTTTTCGCTTGCAACAATAACGAAACTGAAGCTTCCAGCCAGGCAGAAAATGATCTGGATGCCGCACGCATGTTTATAAGTGATGCATTGGATGGGAAATGGGATGACGCCAAACAATTTTTAGTGCAGGATTCCACCAACATTCAATTATTGGAAACCGCACAAAGCAAATACCAAAATCTTAGCAGGGAGGAGCAACAAAACTATAAAAATGCAGAGCCGATATTTTATGATTCCAGGAAGATTGGTGACAGCATTACCATTGTGAATTATGCCAATTCCTACATGAATAAAAGAGATTCGCTTAAAATTGTCAAAACAAATGGACAATGGCGGATTGACCTGAAATATTCCTTACTTCCAAACCCTTCTAATGGCAAATAATATTCTGATGGTAGGAATAGGCGGCGCTGCAGGAAGTATTCTCCGTTATCTCTGCCAAAAATGGATCAGTGAATCGTACCATCATAATTTTCCTTTGGCAACTTTTATTATAAACATCCTGGGTTGTTTGCTGATCGGAATTTTTTACGGGCTGGGAGAAAAAGGAAATATTCTGTCACCGCAAACAAGGTTGCTATTGATCACAGGCTTTTGCGGAGGCTTCACTACTTTCTCCACTTTTGCATTTGAGAATGTAAACCTGCTTCGCATTGGTGACAATGTTTATTTCCTGTTGTATGTATCCGGAAGCATTATCCTTGGTATTGTTGCAGTGTATCTTGGTAACCTGATCACCAAATTGTATTGATATGAATTTGCATGGCCAGTCCAAACTACTCAGAATTTTTGCAGGTGAAGATGATCGCATTGATCATGACCTGCTTTATGAAAAAATTCTTTTTTTGGCAAGAGAACAGGGACTAGCCGGTGGCACTGTCATCAAAGGCATCATGTCCTTTGGCGCCGGCAGCCGTGTGCACAGGGCCAAACTGATTGAACTTTCCGAAGACCTGCCTGTGATCATTGAAATAGTGGACAGTGCTGAAAAAATAGAAGCCTTTCTGCCGTTGGTCAACGACCTTTTTGAACAATGCGGAAAAGGCGGATTGATCACCGTTGAAAACGTAGATGTCATTTATTATAAATCAAAAAAGTGAGTATGAAGACGACAACTGTTTTGCATCCCTGGCATGGTGCCACTCATGGTACAAAATCCCCGGCAATTGTAAATGCAATGATTGAAATTCCACAGGGATCAAGAACGAAGTATGAAATTGATAAAGAAACCGGATTGCTGAAATTAGACCGTGTGATCTATTCTTCCTTTCATTATCCGGTGAACTATGGATTTATTCCCCAAACCTTAGGACATGATAACGACCCGCTTGATATCCTGGTGTTGTGCTCGCAACCTATACAATCACTTTGTTTGGTAGAAGCCACAGTTATTGGTAACATGCAGATGATTGATTCAGGAGAAGAAGACGATAAAATTATTGCAGTAGCTTCCAAAGATCCTTCCGTAAACCACATTACTTCTATTGATGAATTGCCAAGACATTTCATCAGTGAATTAAAAAATTATTTCGAGCAGTATAAAGTTCTGGAGAATAAACAGGTTCAGATAGAAGATTTCCAGGAGAAAGAAACCGCTTACCAAATCATTAATGAAGCCATTGCTTTTTACAAGCAAAAATTCGGATGATCATTTAATTAGAGCAGGAATTCAGGAAGGAATAAATTCTTTGTATGACGATTCTTCTTTTCACTCTCGTTATTTTTTTAGGTTCATTATTGGCAGGCTTGCTGGGATCCTTAACCGGTTTGGGAGGTGGTGTGGTCATTATTCCCATGCTAACACTGGCCTTTGGCGTTGACATCCGTTATGCTATCGGCACTTCTATTGTTGCCGTGATCGCCACTTCATCGGGTGCGGCATCGGCTTATGTAAAAGAAGGATTTACCAACATTCGCTTGGGCATGTTTTTAGAGATTGCCACTACACTCGGCGCCGTTGGCGGGGCTATTGTTGCCGTGTATGCTCCTACCAATGCCATTGCCATTATCTTCGGCGGCATTCTTTTGATTTCTGCTTTTTTAGCAGTAACAAAAAAGCCTAACCGCATTGAACATACGCGAAGCAGCCGGCCAGTCAAATTCTTTAAACTGGCAGGTTCTTTTCCTGAAAAGGATCGGAAAGAGATTTCATACACAGTGAAAAATGTTGGCGGAGGATTTTTTATGATGGCCATTGCCGGACTTCTCTCAGGATTGTTGGGCATAGGTTCCGGTGCTTTAAAAGTATTGGCTATGGACAATATCATGAGGGTGCCTTTTAAAGTTTCTACCACCACAAGTAATTTCATGATTGGCGTTACGGCCGCGGCCAGCGCTGTTATCTATTTTCAAAGAGGTTATATTGATCCGGGACTTTGCATGCCGGTAACATTGGGTGTATTGGGCGGAGCATTGGTAGGCTCCAAAATCCTTACACGTTCGGAAACAAAAAAACTTCGTTATGTGTTTGCTGTAGTGATTTGTCTCGTGGCTTTTGAAATGATTTACAACGGCCTTACCAATAATATCTGACTATGAAAAAAATTTTTGCAGATAAGGATATTGAACTGACCATCGGGAATTTGTTAAGAGCCGGCGTTATCCTTTCTTCAATTGTGATCATCACCGGCGCCATTATTTATTTGTCGCAGTCCGGAAATGATCATCACAACTATCACCGGTTTGAAGGCATGCACAACACCTATTATTCTCTTTCATTTGTATTGCATGGAGTTGCCAAAGGAAGCGGAGAACATATTATTCAGTTAGGTGTATTAATCTTATTGGCAACACCTGTTGCCCGGATTGTTTTTTCGCTATTTGGTTTTATAAAAGAGAAGGATACGCTTTATATTGTCATCACACTATTGGTTCTGTGCATTATTGCCGGCAGTGTTTTTATTGGATTAGAGGCCTGATATTCTTCTAATGGAATGAAGATGGTGTGTTCTTTTACCTGCTTCATTATTGATGATTCCTTCTTCATCCATTGTATCAATTCTTACCTTTCCTGAAGCATGAACAATTTGATTGTTTTCCAAAATAATTCCAACATGTGTTACCCTGCCTTTCTCATTTTGAAAAAAAGCAAGGTCTCCCAATTGCGCTTCCTGAATGCTTTGCACTGAGGTGCCCTGTTGGGCCTGTAAATAAGCATCACGCAATAACTTTATTCCAAACATTTTAAACACCTGTTGGGCAAAACCACTACAATCAATTCCAAAAACAGATTTGCCGCCCCAGAGATAAGGCGTATCCATAAATTGGTTGTACACTTCTTCCAGTGAAGATTTCGTCAGTTCTCTTTCTGAACTTTTCCAAAATTTTTCTTTATTGGTATAATATATTTCTGTTTTCCCAAAAGAAATGGCTTCCGCAGAAGTATAAACAGGACAACACATGGGAATATGTTTTTTTCTTCCATTCAAAAGGATTTCACTTGTCCAGTCAAAAATATATGTATCCGTAGAAAACATTTCGTCTGCATGCGTCAACTGATTAGCCTGCACCCAACCTTCATAATCATCATACAAACATTTCACTTTTACAAATTGGTCCTCTTCTTCCAAAATCAAAACATATTCTCCAAACAACAACTGGCTTACCATTTCACTTCTGTGTGAGGCTTCTTTTCGCATTGGAATTACCGAAAGGAGATTAATTGCCGTATTCATCTTTAATTTTCAGAATGGTTTATGCAAATTTGCAGCGTTTGAATCATATACGGGAATCGTCAATCGTGAAAAGTGAATTGAAGATGCATTAAATTAACAAGCAATAGTAAAGTTGGAAGTTTTGCTCAGGCTATCGCAGAAAAACAAATAAGTAAAGAACTCTTGAATTCACGATTCAGGTTTCACGATTGACGACCTGACGACCTTGACGATCCAGGTTCTCATAAATGCACATGAAGGCCAACCGCTACGATCATATAACCGATGCCGAATTGTTAGAACTGTATTATGCCGATCATAATCAGGAATGGATTGGTATTTTATTGGAGCGCTATACGCTTTTGCTGTTGGGTGTTTGCATGAAATATTTAAAAGATGAAACGGAAGCAAAGGATTGTGTTCAGCAGATCTTTTTGAAAGTACTAACCGAAGTAGGCAAGTACCGCATTGAGTATTTTAAATCGTGGCTGTACATGGTGGCAAAAAACCATTGCCTGATGCGGCTGCGTGAAAAAGGGAACAAAGCAGCTAAAGAACTAAGAGACCAACACGCTGTAACTCCAGAAGCAGATAAGCAGGAATTAATAACCAGCGAACAAACCTATGACCTTCTGGAAGAAGCTTTGAATGAGCTTAGTAAAGAGCAAAGGGAATGTATAATTTTGTTTTACCTGAAAAAGAACAGTTATCAACAGATCACCGAAAAAACCGGTTTCAGTTTGATGCAGGTAAAAAGTTATATTCAGAACGGCAAAAGAAATTTGAAAATCCTTCTCGATAAAAAAATGAAGCAAAGAACACAGGGCAAACAATGAACGAAGACCTCAAAGACATATTATCCCATTTGAATCCTGATATTGATCAGGAAACTTTATTGCAGTACCTGCAGGGAAAACTATCTGCGCAGGAGCAGCATGATCTGGAAAAACAAATGATGGATAACGATTTTGATGTGGACGCTCTGGAAGGTCTGCAGGAATTCAAAGACAAAAAAAGTATTTCCGGATTAGTAGATCAGTTGAATTCCAGCCTCAAAAAAAGAACAGAGAAGAAAAAACGTTTTCGCGAGCGGCTGAAATTGCGTTTTGACAGCTCACTGATCATTGCTGTGGTCATTATTTTGCTGTTGATCGTTATCAGTTATATTATCATTCGCAAGCAACTAACGCATCAATAAAAAAGCTGCCGGGATAGCCGGCAGCTTTCTAAAAATTTCATTACTCATTTACTGGTATTGAATATAAACCGGCTTCGGTTTTAGTTTCAAAATTTCCTGGCGAGACATCATTTCCTTTTGTCCGCTCTTCTCTGTATCATTCACATAAAACAATTTGAATCCGGTAAATTGCACAGGCTCTTCATTGATCCAGTAGCGGTAGCTTCCTTTCTTCAGGTCCGGAGGTCCCCATCCATCCATATCCATTACTATCTGCAATTCGGGATGCAATTTGATGTCTTTGGCTCCTGGTACCATTCCTTTAGTAAAGCGATGGATCATGAAAATCTTAGGAGGTATATTATTTTTTCTGACAAGGCCTGCCAAATAATCACCTACCCAATTAATATCCCTTGCATCCATTGTTCCAATTACAGAACCGGGTCTTTTTCCACCTTTACCATTCATGGCAAATTCAGGATCTATAGCCAGGTGAACATTGGGCATTGATAAATATTTTTCAAACAAAGGAATTTCCGATTGCAAATCGCTCAAACCAATCTGAACATCAATGAACACAATAGCATTGATCTCTTTTGCCCAACTTAAAACTGTATCAATTTGTTTAAAAGGCATGCGCAAACGCCATTTCCCATCTTTACCCGCAGCACCCTGTGCAGTTACAGCAATATAATGCAGGGCCGGAATGGAAGGAATAACGCTATCAGCATCATTCCATTTTTTTACTTCGGACAATAAATTTTTTATCATGGAATCTTTCGGCCATTTGCCAAGAGCCCCCATTTTTTTAGAAGAAAGGTTTCCGTAATAAGCAACAACCCTGTGAAAAGGGAAAATGGCGCCAGGTAAAGGATAAGGCGCATTTTTTACAGGCCAGCGGCCTGAGGTATCACCGTTAGCTAAATACTGCATTAGCTGATTATACTTTGCAGTATCAAGCGTTGCTGATGATGCGGCAACATTGTTTTGTTCAATACCGGTAGAATCTTTTGCGGAAGCAGTTTTTGTATCCTGACCTTTATTATTGCAGGCTATAAGCAAAAGTGCAGTAAGAATGGGAAAATAGTTTTTCATACATATTTCAAGTGAAGGCCGAAGGTATTTGAAATATTCATCTGCTAAAATTCTGATTTCAAAATTTTATGTGAATAGTAGTAAGTTTTGTTTGAAGATTTTATATTGCAGTAACTAAAACTACTAATATGGAACTTCCTTTTTCCACCCTCCTTATTCTCGCTCTGGTTTCATTTGCACTTGCTGTTTTCCTTATTGCCGCACAATGGAAAGTTTATCAAAAAGCCGGACAGCCGGGATGGGCCTGCATCACTCCTATTTATAACACTTATGTATTGCTTAAAATTGTTGGTAAACCTGGCTGGTGGTTATTGCTTATGCTAGTGCCTTTTGTAAACATTGTCTTTGCAATTTGGATGACTAACCTGCTTTCAAAAAGCTTTGGAAAGGATGTGGGCTTTACTTTGGGACTGATTTTTTTAAGTCCGATTTTCATACCCATTCTTGGATTTGGCAGTGCCAGGTATATTGGCCCCTACGGCGATCCTCAAAAATTCCAGGATTTCCAGCAGAAGAATAAATTTGATTTCGAACAGAGCTGATCAGGGAGAACAAAATATTAATGAGTCCCGCTTCTGCGGGATTTTTTATTGGCATTCTGGCACAAAATTTTTCCCTGTTTTAAAAACAGTTATATGAACACAGATCCACAGCGCAATCAGCCCGCTGAAAAAGGCAGAAAGAATGATCCGGATTTAAGAGACCGTTCAGACATTGAACCCGGCATCAATACGGTAAGCAGCAGCGATTATGATGAGGCTAATCAGAAGATCACAAAAACCGCCGCTGATGATTTCAGAACCGAAGATACTCCTGAGCCAAAAGCCGATCCCACCTTTGATGATATAGACCGGGAATGAGCATAGTCTTTTACACTTTAGAAAAACGTCCCGCGGTGCGGGACGTATAATGAAAAGCCACCATCAACACAAGATCATTGTTCACTGCTTTCAGTGTTATTGTTTTGTTGCCTGTTCCTGCGTCCACCTGAACTTTGCCCGCCTCTTCTTCCAATTTCACTCATGTGCTCACGGTTTTGACTAACGATCTGGCCGCCCTTCTTGCCTGCTTTTCTCGCTTCATCACTGCTCCATTCATGTGCCACACCCAGTTTGTGTGCAGCCCTTCCTCCTTCGCTTGCAATTTGTTTTTGCTTTTCAGGACTCATGGCTGCAAAGCCACGGTTGGAGGTTCTTGTGCCGTTGGAAGAATGAGATGTCTCCTGCTGCTGATCGTTCCTGTTATCGTAATCACGGCTCATTTCTTCTTGTCTTTCACTGTTTTGATTTTCTATTTGTCCGGCTAATGACATACCACTTCATTTAAAAGGTTAACAATTGCTGGTTTACCCGTGTTGCCAACAAAATGATGCCCAACCTTTTTAAAGGGAAGCAGTTGAGTTTGTGTGTAAAATTCGCTATAGAAATCAACAATTTGTGTAATAAGTGGGTAAGCAGCCAGAGCAATAAAAACAATACCTTGGTAGCTGAAAGAGAATTCAGTAAGGATTAATAAAGATTGAAAGGAATTATCGGGTGTGATAAACTGAATTCTGTACCTGTGGCTTTGAACTTTTATTTTATTGTATTTAGAAATTTTGAGGCAAAACCAAATTGAAATTAGCAGAGTGATTTTAAAACTTGCAAGGGTCATTCTGATCACTCACATTGGTGCTTTTTGAAGATGATGCAAAATCTCCGCATGACAAAATCCCTCATTAAGAAATTACTTCTCTTGCCAATCACTCCTGCTTCTTGCTCACATGAATATCCACCGGCCAGTCGTCCGTTCTGAAAAGATTGACCGGCACACCTTCTTTATTATACAAGTTTAAAATGGCTGCATTTCTAAAACCAAAACGAACGGCAACAGGCTTTGGAACATCTTTGCTCCATACCACAACACTATTCCCTTCAACTTTTGCATTGGCAGGAACAAAATTCCGGTCCTCTCCTGCTATGTAAAATTCTGTAAGCGGACCTTTACTCATGATGCCGCTTTCTGCATTGGTAAACTTGATTCGGATTTTATTTTTTTCGATTTGCATGCTCTTATACATCGGGATTTTATAAGCAGCTATTTTTTTGTTGTAGGTTTCAGCCAGTGCCAGATCAGCCAATCTCTCCCCTACTTCCTTTTTTAATTTGGGATGAATGTCATTGATGTTATCAACAAGATCACTGGTCAATACCATTCCGGTCTTAGGAAGTGACAGTGTTTGGGTTTGCTGCTCACGTAAAAAAGCCGATGAACTGTTATCGCCATACCCTGCAAATGGTGCTATCTGAACAAAATAAAAAGGAAATTCTTTTTGCCACGCTTTCCGCCAACTGGTGATCATTGCTGAAAACAATTGATGGTAAGTTGATG
>JAICTW010000013.1 GCA_025936195.1 Flavisolibacter sp. | reverse complement strand
TTTTTGTTTTTTGTTGTTTTCTTTTGTTGCGTCAACAGCGCAAAAACTTCCGTCAAAGAAAAAAATCATCAAGTCGCTTGAATTAGCCAACCAGTACTTCATGAACAAATGGCCCGATGCAGGCAAACCAATTGTTACCGACAGGGAAAGGCCAAGCAATATCTGGACAAGAGCTGTTTACTACGAAGGCTTAATGGCCTTGTACGCTATTCATCCTCAAAAAGAATATTACGACTATGCTGTTCAGTGGGGAGAGAAACACAACTGGAACATGCGCAATGGAATTGCTACACGCAATGCAGATGATCAATGCTGCGGTCAAACTTACATTGATCTGTATTTGATGGACAAGCAGGAAGAGCGTATTAAGAACATAAAGGCCTGCATTGACAACATGGTGCACAGCGATAAGAAAGATGACTGGAATTGGATTGATGCCATTCAAATGGTCATGCCTGTCTTTGCACGTTTGGGTGTACTGTATAATGACAGTTCTTATTTCAACAAAATGTATGACCTCTATGCATTTGCAAAATACAATCATGGTGGAAATGGTTTGTACAACAAGGAAGATCATTTGTGGTGGAGAGATAAAAATTTTGTTCCGCCTTATAAAGGGCCCAATGGTGAAGATTGCTACTGGAGCCGCGGCAATGGATGGGTGTTGGCTGCGCTTGCAAGAGTTTTGCAACTGCTTCCAAAAACGGACGCCCACTACAGCGAGTATTTGCAAGATTTCAAGGACATGTCCGCTGCGTTAATTAAAGTGCAGCGTGAAGATGGTTTCTGGAACGTGAGCCTTCACGATCCTACACATTTTGGAGGAAAGGAAACATCAGGTACAGCATTGTTTACGTATGGATTTGCATGGGGTGTTAATAATGGTGTTCTTGATAAAAAGACCTACAAGCATGCGATTGCAAAGGCATGGAATGCAATGATGAAATATGCTTTGCATCCGGATGGCATGTTGGGTTATGTTCAGGGCACGGGAAAAGAGCCAAAAGACGGTCAGCCCGTGAGCTATGATCACATTCCTGATTTTGAAGATTATGGTCTTGGTGCTTTTTTACTTGCCGGAACCGAAGTATATAAAATGAAATAACCTTTATTCTTACCTAATGAAAAAAAGTTTAATTGCTTATTTGCTAATTTGTTTTTGCCTGAATGGATTTTCTCAACGCATCAAATACAATTTCAATCCCGGCTGGAAAGTTTTTGTTGGCGATGATTCATCGGCCTATCGAAATAATTTTGATGACAGCAAATGGAAAAACGTAACGCTTCCTTATGCATGGAACGAGGACGAAGCTTTTAAAAAAGATATCAAAGATCTTTCAACCGGAATTGCATGGTACCGCAAGCATTTTAAATTGCCTGCGTCAGCAAAAGGCCAAAAAATATTTTTGGAATTTGAAGGCATTCGCCAGGCCGGAGAATTTTACTTGAATGGTCAGCCAATTGCGAGGAGCGAAAATGGTGTGATGGCTTTTGGATTTGATGTAACTAATCTTGCAAAATTTGGCGATGAAGAAAATGTTTTGGCCGCACGCATTGACAATGATTGGAATTATCGGGAGAAAGCAACGAATACCAAATTTCAGTGGGAGGATAAGAATTTTTACGCCAACTACGGGGGCATCAATAAAAATGTTTACCTGCATGTAGTTCCAAAAATTTATCAAACGCTTCCCTTGTACAGCAATCTTGGAACGACAGGTGTTTATATCTATGCTGATCATTTCAACATCAAAGAAAAATCGGCAATCATTCATGCCGAATCGGAAATAAAAAACGAAAGCAATCAAACGCAGCAGGTAAGTTATAAAGTTTCCATTACTGATTTAAATGGCAAGCCGGTTAAGAGTTTTACCGGAGATAAAATCAATATTGCACCTGGTGAAACAAAAACTGTAAAAGCATCTTCACCTGTGTCCGGAATAAATTTCTGGAGCTGGGGTTATGGTTACTTGTATGATGTACAAACTTCATTAGTAATAAATCAAAAAACTCTTGATGTAGTAACAACCAAAACTGGTTTTCGCAAAACGGAATTTAAAAACGGGATGATCTATCTCAATGATCGTGTGATCATGGTCCATGGTTATGCGCAAAGAACAACGAATGAATGGCCAGCGATCGGCAATTCTGTTCCTGCATGGCTAAGTGATTACAGCAATGGTTTGATCGTTGAAGGAAATGGGAATTTGATCCGTTGGATGCATGTGACTCCCTGGAAACAGGATGTGGAAAGTTGTGATAGAGTTGGTCTGATGCAAGCCATGCCGGCAGGTGATTCGGAAGGCGATGTTGCCGGCACAAGATGGGAGCAGAGAAAAGCTGTGATGCGTGACGCCATCATTTATAATCGCAACAATCCAAGCATTATTTTTTACGAAAGTGGTAACAAAGGAATTCGCGAATCGAATATGAAAGATATGCTCGACATCAAATACAAATATGATCCTTATGGTGGAAGGGCAATTGGGAGTCGTGAAATGCTGGACGGCAAGATTGCAGAATACGGTGGTGAAATGTTGTACACCAATAAAAGTGCAACCAAGCCTTTGTGGGCAATGGAATATTCAAGAGACGAAGGTTCAAGAAAATATTGGGACGATTACACGCCGCCTTACCATAAAGATGGAGCGGGACCAGATAGTATTTGGTCGGTATCGCTGAACAAAATGATAAAAGCACCCGATGCCTCAGCCTACAATCGAAACATGGAAAGTCATGCCGTTGAAAATGTGAAGCGCTGGTTTGAATTCTGGAATGAAAGACCTGGAACCGGTAAACGGGTGAGCAGCGGCGGTGTGAATATTGGCTGGACAGAATCCAATTCACATCATCGCGGTGATGAAAATTACAGAAGGAGCGGCGAGGTGGATGCACTCAGAATAAAGAAAGAAAATTTTTATTCCGACCAGGTGATGTGGGATGGATGGGTCAATCCGGAGAAACAACACCTGCATATTATCGGCCATTGGAATTATGAACCTGGTGTAAAAAAAGATATCTATGTTGTTTCCACTTCTGACAAAGTGGAATTGAAAGTCAACGGTAAATCCTTAGGTTTTGGAACAAAGAGCGATGGTTTTCTTTTCACGTTCAAAAATGTAGAATGGAAACCTGGAACCATCAGCGCAATTGGTTATGATCAAAACAGCAAACAGGTTTGCAGCGATGCGATCAGTACAACAGGTAGTCCGGTTGCGCTTCGCTTAACAGAAATAAAAAGACCAAATGACTTTATTGCCGATGGACGTGACCTCGCGTTAATAGAAGTAGAAGTTGTAGATGCAAAAGGGAATCGTTGTCCCACTGCATTGAACATGGTCAATTATTCGTTGACCGGGCCTGCAGAATGGAGAGGAGGAATGGCAAGAGGCCCCGAGAATTATGTACTGGCAAAAAGCTTTCCTGTTGAGGGTGGAGTGAACCGGTTTTTAGTTCGTTCAACAACACAGCCCGGAACCATTACGGTCAAAGCAAGATCGGAAGGATTAAAAGAAGCAACACTTGTATTGACAACAAAACCTTTTACCGTTGAAAATGGTTTATCGAAAAATTTACCATCCTCAGGATTGCCTTCTTATCTGGACAGAGGACCAACACCATTAACACCATCTTATACGATTACACGAACTCCCATCAACATTGTAAATGCAAGTGCCGGTGCACATGCCGACAGCGCTTTTGCCAGCTATGATGATAATGAAAGAACAGAATGGGTGAACGATGGCAAATTATCTACTGCCTGGATAGAATACACACTGGAAAGAGAAGCAACAATAAATGAGATCACCCTAAAGCTGAACAACTTCCGTTCAAAAATTTATCCTTTGCAAATAACTGTTGATGGCAAAGAAGTTTTCAATGGAAGTACCCAAACCACGCTTGGTTATTACACTATACATTGTCGGCCACAAAAAGGGAAGACTGTTCGCATACAATTGAATGGTGCTGCGGCAACTAAAAATGACAATGCCGGCGTAGAGGTGAATGGGAAAAAACTGGACGATGGTGTGGCAAGAGATGATGCAAAAGCAAAGGGTACATTGAGCATCCTTGAAATTGAATTTTATGAAGCGTTGAAAACGAAATAAGATGAAAGCATTTATACTGATCCTTTCACTATGTTGTTGGCAATTGGCCGATGGGCAAAAATCTTCAAAGCCCAACATCATTTTTATTTTGGCTGATGATCTGGGCTATGGTGATGTAGGTTGTTATGGTCAGCAAAAAATTGCCACACCCAATATTGACAAGCTTTCAAAAATGGGAGTGAAGTTCACACAGTTTTATTCAGGCTCTACGGTTTGCGCTCCCTCACGTTGCAGCTTCCTGACAGGTATGCATACAGGTCATGGCGCTATTCGAGGAAATATTACATTGAAACCGGAAGGGCAGGTTCCTTTGCCGGATTCTATTGTAACCATTGCCATGCTGTTGAAAAATGCCGGCTATGAAACGGCTGCATTTGGTAAATGGTCGTTAGGTTTTATCGCGACATCAGGCGATCCGCAAAAGAAAGGCTTTGATGAATTTTATGGATACAATTGTCAAACCCTTGCACACAATTATTATCCCGATCATTTATGGCACAATCATGATCGTATTGATCTTTCCGGAAATTTGAAATTTGATTCTGCCTATTCTGCTGATCTGATCCACCAACAGGCCATGAAGTTTTTAAATGCAAAGCACGACCAGCCTTTCTTCCTGTATCTGCCTTATACTTTACCTCACGCCGATGTTATTGCCCCGCATGATGAAGTGTATGACTACTATGTAAAGAAATTTAATGAGCGGCCGATCAAACCGAAAAACACGGATAATGAAAAACATCATTTCGATCCTTATCCCCATGCCGCTTTCGCTGCAATGGTATCGAGACTGGATAAATTTGTCGGGGAGATTATGAATGCCGTGAAAGAAAAAGGACTGGAAGAAAATACGTTGATCATCTTCACAAGCGATAATGGTCCGCATAAGGAAAACGGTGGCGATCCTGTTTTCTTCAACAGCAACGGTGGCTTAAGAGGAATTAAAAGAGATCTGTACGAAGGAGGCATTCGTGTTCCATTCATTGCTTATCAAAAAGGTTTAACAAAACCGGGAACGGTCAATACTATGCCTGCTGCTTTTTGGGATTTGTTTCCAACATTTTTGCAAATGGCCGGAGTGAAACGAACAAAAAAGGTGGATGGCATTTCTATACTTCCCGCATTGAAAGGAGAGAAGCAAAAGCAGCAGCGGTATTTTTATTGGGAGCTGCATGAAAGCGGCGGCAAACAGGCAGTGCGATTTGGTAATTGGAAAGGAGTGAAGCTGGATGTAAGCAAAAGAGCCGATTCGCCTATTGAGTTGTATGATTTAAGCACAGACCCGCAGGAGAAAAATAATATTGCTTCCAAACATCCTGATGTAGTGAGGCAAATAGAAGTAATAATGAAAGAAGCCTATGTGCCGAATCCTGCATGGCCATTGATGGTGAGTGAAAAATAATTCCCCCTGTCCCCTGATGCTTGCGCCAAAGCTTCGTCCGACGCCAAAGGCTCTGGCCGCCGGCTGTCAGCGTCGGCGCAAAGGGGAGACTTAGGCTGTAGAAACTTTGTTTGTTTTGAAAGTCATCTAAAATTGATATTGATGATTATGTAGCCAACTGTATTGCTACATAGCCGTATGTGGAATTTACCCTGAGCTGTCGAAGGGTCACTCACTTGTACGTTGAGAATTTTGTTGAGCATTGTGGAGGTGATTTATTGTTTTGCGAATTTTGTTTGCTATTGCATAGCAAAGAGGAAATGTGCTCGGGGAATTTTAGGGTCGGGTATGACTGTGTTATCTAGTATTACGACATGGTTATCAGAAATACTATTAGCATATTGGTGGCATTGTTTTTCCTCTCTTCCTGTAAACAGACAAACGATCAATTGTTTGATAAGGCTTATAATTTAACTAAGGAAAAGAAGTATTATAAAGCCATAGAAATCTACAATGAATTAATTCTGAGAAATAAGAAATTGCAACTGGCATATTATAACCGGGGCTTTTGTTATATGGGGACAAAACAATATTCAAAAGCTTTGGCCGACTTCGATATGGTGATGGATTTGCAAACAAATGGAAACTACATTATAACATTCAACAAGGACATGCCCTACGCAAGTGATGAGGTGAGGACGCAGGTTCCATACTATGACGCGTTGTATCAAAGAAGCCAGGCAAAATTTTACATGGACAGCTTAAAAAGTTCATTCCTTGATTTCCAAACCTTAATCGACAATAACTACGAAGAAAAAAGTAATTGTATTCTTTGGCAAGGAACTATTTTGGTGGCTTATAGTAAAAATGAAAAGGCCTGCGAATACTTTGAAAGAGCGAAATCTCTTGCTGCTGACGAAGGTGACATTAAGGAAGCTGATAAATTTATAAGACAGTATTGCTCCACCGGCAAAAGTCGTTAATAATATTTTTGCCTGGAAATTCTTCGTTTACCACTCATCTGATAAGCCGTTATGCAGTCATACTTGCCTCGAACAGACCTATATTTAATTCAGAAAACCTTTTGTGTTAACTTATTTGAACCTCACAGAAACTCTGTAAATTAGTAGAATAAAAGACCATGTCAAAGGACGAAATCAAATACGAGATAAACCGGGTAATTGATAAGTTTTCTAATGATGCTTTGGAAGAATTACTTTCATTTTTAAAACAATTGCAGGAAAGAAATAGTCCAGCTACTATGAATTCCGGTCTACTTCAAAAAATTCTTTCTGAAGATAAAGAATTGCTCCAGAAACTTGCTCAATGATAACTCCTGAACAAGCCAATCAAATCCATAAAATTCTCATTGATACATTTGGAGGAAGCCATGGCATAAGAGATTACAATGCACTGTCATCGGCACTTTCACGTCCATATCAAACTTTTGACGGTAAGGAACTTTATTCCGGAACAATACAAAAAGCGGCTGCACTGATAGAAAGCATTTTGAGAAATCACCCTTTTGTTGATGGAAACAAGAGGACAGGATACGTGCTTATGAGACTTTTGCTAATTGAAAACAATTCGGATATTGGAGCAACTCAGGAGGAGAAATACCAATTTGTGATCGAGATAGCGACAGGTAAATCTGGCTTCAACGATATTGTTTATTGGCTGAAGCATCATGTCCAGAAAGGCAAGCACTAAATGGCATCACCCATAATAACTGTCAGGATAAGAGTAAAATTATTTGATGTTTCTATGACAACCCGTTCTTGGCTCATCCTTTACTTCAATACACCCTCTTCCAATCAATACTTTGCCTCAATTTTATTGGACAAATCAATTCTTCAATCAACCTCAATCTTATTCATCACCAATCCAGGTTCAGGAAAATAAATCCTCAAAACAGTTTCTTCTTTATTGATCGTGCAGTCAATTTTTGCATCTGCATATCCTCTCACTACATTTTCTTTCCACTGCCTGCTCTCACTTTCCGAATGAATGTTTAAGAGTTGAACCGCATCATTGTTTACAGAAATTCCAAACTGTAATTTTTTATCCGCATCTGTACTTTGAGTGGGAAGACATTTTACAGTAATGGTATGTTTTCCCCGAGAGAGTTTTAATTTATACTCAAGATAAGATGCATTTGCAATCAATGAATCGGGCTTACGGTTGAAAGGCATGGTGGTCACTCCTTTGCCATTAATGCCCAAGCCATTGATCACTTTAAAACGAACTCCATTCATCTCTTTCTTCGCTGAAAAGTTTGAAGCATCAATGATTAATTTCGAAGGAGGTTGCTGAATGTAATTTTTTGCCACGGCAACGCCCTTTATGCTATCGAAATATTTTTCGTCAGCAACTTTAGGCATAAAATAAACCGGCAGGTCTCTTGGATGCCAGCTCATGATTCCATTCCATTTTCCACCGGCAATTTTCAAATTGTATTCATCGGTGAGCTGTTGAATTTTTTGAAATGCAGTTTTAGCAACATCCGCATAATGGTTTGCTGAATCAGCGGATAATGAAGGATCAAGACTTCTTTTTGCACAAATGATTTTTTCGTTCATCAGCTTTGCGCCTTCAACAGGATAATAGATCAATTCAAAATAAGCATCCTGCAATCTTGATGGAATTTTAGTTCTTAATTGTTCCGCTGCCATTGCAATTTGCCTGTACTCTTTTAATCTTTCGTTTTCTTCTTCCTTGCTGAATGAAACCAATCCTAAATGTTCAGGCTTTGCCGAAGCGGCTAATTGATAATAGCTCTTTTTAATTGCTGCAATTTCTTTTGCATACTGCTTTCCAAAAGTTTTTGTTGCCCGGTATTCTGAATACTCATAAGCTTTTTCAGGTTGCCATTGACTTACATTCCAGGCAAGATCCATTGCAAATTCCAACTCCATTTCTGCAGGCTTAATATCACCAACATTAAACACCCATAAACGGTCGGCGCCATAATCATAAGCCTTCGTCATCTCATAAGAGATCAGCGAAGGTGATGTGGAGCAGAGCCACAAATAATCATGCGGCGATCCCCAATAGGAGAGGTGATAATAAATTCCGCTGCGGCCACTTCTTTTTTGTTCTTCCTCATTGGAAAGCTGGCGAATGTATCCATGATTATCATCTGCCCAAACAATCGTTATATCATCAGGCAATTTTAATCCGTTTCTATAAATATCAAGTACTTCTTTATACGGACAGAAAATTTGGGGAATATCGCTTGCCGGTTTTTGAAATGCCGTTTGCAATAAATTTCGTTGATCACCGATGACTTGTTGCAACAGGCTTACTTTGCCTGACATAGATTTTGGGCCCGGCATTCCTGAATCATGAACGCCACGCATTCCAATCGTATAAACCGATTCAAAATTTTTCGATTGATACACCCTGTCGCTCCAGTATTGTAAAATTTCTTTTCCGTTGGAATCGTATCGCCATTCACCTGGCTTTTTGCCGTATTCATTTTCAAAATTCACCACCCATTCAAAAACATTGTTGCGCAGCATGGGTTCGGCATGACTGCTCCCGACGACAATAGCATAATCATCAGCGGTTTTGGGATTGTCTTTGTAATAATAAAATGCCTTCGTACTTGGATGCATGGCAGGCCAGATAAAATTCGCTTTCAATCGTAACAACAACTCAAAAACCTTTGCATAGGTTTTAGGACCAATATCTTTTATATCTGTGTCCATGTTTTTTGCAGCCCAGGGTTGCAGTCCCCAATCTTCATCATTAATAAAAATGCCCCGGTACTTTACCGATGGAGAACCTTGCACAATTTTTCCAGGATGTAAATAGATTGATGAATGCTTTTCAGGATGAACGTCGGCCCACCATTTCCATGGTGAAACACCAAGGAGCTTTGAGAATTCAAAAACACCGTATGCGGTTCCTCTTCTGTCAGCACCGGCAATGATCAATGCCTGTTTCACATTCTTAAATGGATGATTTATGATTTGAAGTGTATAGGCTTCCCACTTGTTTTTGATGGCATCAACGTTGATTTTCTTTAACTGAATAAGACTATCAATCAATTTGGAATGACCAATGGTACCGATGATTACTGAATAAGGGGATAAAACATTTGAATTGGAAGCAACAGGTGTTTGATCGCTGATGTCATGAATATCTTCCTGTAAAGCCTTTGTTGCTATACTTACTACTTTATAATCTGAAGAATCAATAAAGAGGGTTGCAGTTTTTGATTGCATTACCAATGAAAAATTATTACTGTTATATTTATAGGATACAGAAATATTTTGTGCGAAGCCGCAAACAAAAAATTGCGTAGAGAATAAAAGCAGGTAAAAAAACTTGAGTTTCATTATACAAGAGTGCCTTTTAGATCTTTAAAACATTTTGCTTTAACTATTCACGTTATTGGCTTTTCAGAGATTCTAACAGTCAGAAGTTATCACCTATCATGCGACTTCTTTGAAAGTCGAAAAGCCTTCCTTCCGGATCAAACCTTATTACCTTAGTAACAGACTGGTTACCCTTTGCTCAAAACCTTATTAGCTTATTTTATTGTAAGTGATACTCCGGATATAATAAGGTAATAAGGTCAGTTTATCTAAGAGCCATACTATTACTAAGGTAATAAGGTTGTTTCTACTATAGCCATCTAATCAGCATGGGAACAGTTGTCACAAAGTTCTTACATCAAAGAATAGCTTTACTTTATTTCCCACTTCAGCGTTTGCTGGTAGTGTTTTATAAATTTATCATACTCCTCTGCAAACATTTCCTTTTTATGGTGCTCCGGTTGGTTCAAAATATATTTACAAACCTTATCTACATCAGATTTTGAAACCGAGAAAGCAGATGATGAATCCTGCCAAGAAAACACACCTGCGGCTAATTTGTTTTCATTAATGAATCTTGAAGTGCTATCTGCCACAATCGTTAATAAAGCTTCTTCCGACAATTTAGGTGAGCGGGAAACTAAAAAATGAACGTGTTCCGGATTGGCGTAAACACTATACAACTTTGAGTGATTATTATTGACTATGCCGGTAATATACTTTTCGACACGCTCCCGATTCTTTTCTGAAATTAAAGGTATTCGGTTTTGCGTGATCAAAATAAAGTGCGTGTAAAGGTTATGGTATTCAATTTTCATGATGATTGTTAATAAGGTTGATTCATAATAATCATTGTAGTTACTAAGGTAATAAGGTTAGCTTTCCTTTAAAGCCGCTTTACGAGATAGTAGTGTTTCACTGGCGGGATTCCTTTGTTTGAGTATCTGTTAAAAGAAGATTGTACTTCATTACAGCTAATTTCAAACAATGAAAATTATTTAAAATAACAGTCCGTACTATCCTGCGAAAAACACAGGATAGTTGACCTTTGCTCATTCTTTATTTTGCTTATGAAAAATACGGTTGCATGTTAATGAAAAATCTCCTTTCGGTTCTGCTGTTCTTTTGTTTTGTTGTTTCTTTTTCACAACAAAATATTGGCGGTTTAAAAAAATATAAAAGGTCGGGAAATGAATTTCTTTTCTCAGGCACTGCAGGTGATCTTAAAATTGAATTCTGCACTTCCACTATGTTTCGTGTACAAAACACATGGAACAAAACTTTTGGACCCAATGAATCCTGGATGGTGGTGAAGTATGACTGGTCGCCAGTAACGGTTACAGTTTCGGAACAAAACAACTTTGTTCAGTTGCAAAGCACTCAGCTTAGCCTACGCATTTACAAGCCTTCTCTAAAAATAGATGTGTTCAGCAGGGATGGAAGATTGCTTTCATCGGAGAACATAGTTGATGGTGGCGCTTTTAAGAAAAAAGATACCGTGCAATGCACAAAGCAAATGACTGCCGATGAACATTTCTTCGGCTTTGGTGAGCGTATGGATTTTTTGGACAGGCGTGGTAAATCGTTGCGGCTAAATGTGGGCAGAGGTGAAGGAAAGCCCTATATCACGGGAGCATACAATATTCTGGAAGCAAATTATTCTCCGGTTCCATTTTTTATGAGCACAAATGGTTACGGCATTTTTTTTCACACAGCCTATCCTACCAACTGGAACATGGGTGATGACAGAAAAGATGCGTATTCCTTTTCTGCCGAAGGCGGTGAACTGGATTACTATTTTATTTACGGACCAAAATTTCCAAACATTTTAAGTCAATACACTGCACTAACTGGCCGGTCGCCTTTGATGCCTTTGTTTGCTTATGGTTTGCACCTGGGAACCTATTCGGGCGGCACCTGGGGTTATGAACAATTTTCTTCCGATCAATATGTAATTGCTCTTGCCAAAAAATTAAGAGAATTGGGAATTCCTGTTGATGTTCTCTGGCTCGATTCCACCTGGAGAATTTTTGGTGAAGTGGGCGGAACAGGAGCCACTTCATTTGAGTGGAGAGAAACATTTAAAAATCCGAAAGGAATGTTTGACAGTTTGTATGCGATGCACTACAAAATGGTGGGCCTGCATTTGCGTCCGCGTTTTGATAATGGGAAAACAATTAAGCTACTGGATACAGCACAGCAACTTCATTACACCTATCCGGAAGGGTCCTATGCCGGTGAATTCGTGAACTTCTTTGATACGGCTTCTGTTAATTTCTGGTGGAACCATGGTGTGATGCGGGTTGCTAACATTGGTGCCAAATTTTTGAAAACTGATGAAGGAAGTGCATTCGGCGCACTGGCAAATGAAAGCAATAAAAAAGGACCACAGGGAAAAAATATTGCACAACTGCACAATTTATTTCCGATCGCTTATGCAAAGGCACCCTATGAAAAATTTCAGCAGTACAATGGTATTCGGGGAATGAACCAGACCCGTGAAGGTTATGCAGGCATTCAACGCTATCCTTACATTTTTGCCGGCGACTGGCCCAGCGAGTGGCAATATTTTGCGCCGGTTATTAAAGCGGGTTTGAATATTGGTTTATCAGGTGTTGGTGATTGGGCGCATTGCATGGGCGGATTTGAACATCCTGCGGATCCTGAATTATACATTCGCTGGGTACAGTTTGGAATGTTCAGTCCTGTGGCTATGGTTTTTGGAATGGACCATCCGGGCTATAAAGAGCCGTGGAATTATGGAGCAGAAGCCTTGCACAACTTCAGGAAATATGATTCGCTGCGGTATCAGTTATTGCCTTATATCTACAGCAATGCGTTTCAGCAATATCAAAACGGAACGCCTTTGATGCGTGCATTGGTGTTCGATTATCAGGATGATGAAAATGTGTATGATATTGGTGATGAATATTTGTTTGGTAATGATTTGCTGGTTTGTCCGGTAACGACCAAAGGAGCGCAAACAAGAACCGTGTACTTGCCCGAAGGAAAATGGTACGACTGGTGGAGCGGAAAAACTTATGATGGTAAACGATATTACACAATCGTCACACCGTT
>JAICTW010000469.1 GCA_025936195.1 Flavisolibacter sp. | reverse complement strand
TCATGGTCATGCGGACCAGGTGAACTGGAACGATCCACTTTATTTCTATGGAAGCGATGCAAGTTCTATCAGGCAAAGAATGAATGGGACGGCTAATAAATGGATCAGCGAAAGCCTTAAAATTCATAAAGAGCAAGTGATATAGGCTGTAGAAAATGAAATGGCCCGCACGGTGGAAGATGTATTAGCCAGAAGGACCCGTGCACTTTTTTTAAATGCGAAGGAAAGTATCCGCATTTGTCGCGAAGTAGCAAAATTGATGGCTGAAGCATTAAATAAGGATGAAACCTGGATAGAGAATGAAGTAAAACAATATACAAAGCTTGCCCAGCAATATATTTTGAAAAAGAACTAAAACGATTGGCCCTGCTATATGAGTGTGACGCAAATTTTAAGACCTGCGGTTCATAAAAAAGAATTGCCTTCTCAGCAAATTGATCCTGCTTACAAAAGATTAAGAATGCAGGTTTTCATCGGCATCTTCATAGGATATGCCGGATATTACCTGGTGCGGAAGAATTTTTCAATGGTAATGCCCGACCTTATCCAAAGAGGTTATTCCAAAACCGATCTTGGTGTTGCACTTTCAGCGATTTCAGTTGCTTACGGTATCAGCAAGTTTGTTATGGGTACGGTATCCGACAGAAGCAATGCCCGTGTGTTCCTTTCGCTTGGCCTGGTGCTTTCCGCTTTCACCATGATCATCATGGGCATCTTTCCGTTTGCTACAGGCTCCATTGCCATCATGTTCTTGCTTTTATTTATTAACGGATGGTTCCAGGGCATGGGTTGGCCTCCATGTGGAAGAGTGGTTGTGCATTGGTTTTCCGTAAAAGAAAGAGGAATCAAAATGTCCATCTGGAACGTGGCGCACAATGTTGGCGGTGGCTTAATGGCACCAATTGCCATTGCCGGTTTAGCATTGTTTGGTACATGGCAGGGCAAGCTATATTTTCCTGCGATGGTCGCACTCTTCGTTGCTTTCATTACTTATTTACTTGTTCGTGATACGCCTCAATCCTGCGGCCTTCCTCCAATTGAAAAATACAAAGACACCTACACAAAGGACTACAACGAATCTCATGAAAAGGAATTGAGCACAAGGCAGATCCTGCTAGATTACGTTTTGGTTAACAAATTGATTTGGTACATCGCACTGGCGAATGCCTTTATATATTTGGTGCGCTATGGCGTGCTGGATTGGGCTCCTACCTATCTGAAAGAAGCCAAAGGGTTTTCCCTGAGCGAAACAGGATGGGCCTATTTCTTATATGAATGGGCTGGTATTCCCGGAACATTATTATGTGGCTGGATAAGCGACAAAATCTTTAATGGTCGCAGGGCACCTGCTACCATTATTTATATGGTTCTGGTGACCATTGCTGTGCTGGTCTATTGGAAAAATCCGGCAGGCCATCCTGTAGTTGACAATGCTGCGCTGATTGCCATTGGCTTTTTGATCTATGGCCCTGTAATGCTTATTGGTGTACATGCATTAGATCTTGTACCTAAAAAAGCAGCAGGAACAGCAGCAGGACTAACCGGCTTGTTTGGTTATTTGGGAGGAGCGTTGTTTGCCAACGCAGCCATGGGCTATGTAGTGGATAGCTGGGGATGGGATGGAGGCTTTTATGTATTGTTAGCTTCCTGCGTGTTGGCAATCGTCTTTACAGGACTAACCTGGAAAAAGGAACAACATAACTGAAAACTTTAGTAAACACACAATCAATTGGTATGAGAAAAATTGCTACTGCTGAACGAAAGCTTATCCGAAAGCTGGTGATAAGCTGCTTGCTTTTTCTTGTCTCTGTACTTGTATGGGCGCAGGAAAAAACAGTTACCGGTGTGGTTAAAAACTCCGGTGACGGAACTCCCGTGGTAAGTGCTACGGTTCAGGTAAAAGGAACCAATAAACTGACCACAACCGATGAAAAAGGGCATTATTCCGTTAAAGCTGCCAACAACCAAACGCTGGTGGTTACAGCTGTAGGCTTTAAAGCTTCGGAAAAAACAGTGAGCACACAATCCGTGCTCAACTTTAGTATGGAAAGTATTTCCAACGAGATGGAAAATGTAGTGGTAACAGCCCTTGGCATTAAGCGTGAAGAAAAAGCTCTCGGTTACGCTACCACCACAGTCAAAGGCGATCAATTGACAGATGCTATGGCCGGCAACTGGACAGATGCTTTATCCGGCAAAGTAGCAGGATTGAACCTTGTCCGTTCCAATAGCGGCCCTGCAGGTTCCAACAAAATCATCCTACGCGGTGAGAATAATCTTACCGGCGATAATGAGGCGTTGATTGTTGTTGACGGTGTTGTTGTGAATCAGGGCAGTGGCCGTCGCAGCGGTATTGGTGGTGAAAATGCTTATGGTACCAGCAGCGATAATATGCCTGCAGATTATGGCAGCGGTGTAAACGATATCAATCCTGACGATATTGAATCGGTAACGGTATTGAAAGGTCCCGGTGCGGCTGCTCTTTATGGCCAGCGTGGCGCTAATGGGGCCATCATTATTGTTACCAAATCAGGAAGTGCCAAACGAAAAGGCTGGGGCATTACTTTCAACTCCAATGCTTCTATGGAACAGGTAAACCGCTGGCCCGATCTTCAGTTTGAATATGGCCAGGGAACCGATGGCACTCCCTATTATTCTTATGGCGCAGGTCCCGATGGCGCCAGCACCAGTGCTACCAGTTCGGCTTACGGACCAAGGTTTGAAGGACAGATGTTTTATCAATACAATCCAGTTACACAAAAGCAGGATACCGTAAGAACGCCATGGATTCCTTATGCCAACAAAGTGAACAAATATTTTGAAACAGGAAATACTGTTACCAACAGCATTAGTGTTGACGGAGGAACCGACAAAACAACGGCCCGTTTTTCTTTTACCAATGTAAATAACAAATGGATCATTCCGAATACCGGTTATAAACGGAATACGATTTCATTGGCCGTGAATTCAAAGGTCAATGAGAAACTGCAGATCAGTTCAAAGATCAATTATACCAATAAGTGGAGTGATAATCTTCCCGGTGCCGGTTATGGAAACCAGTCCATCATGTACTGGTATATCTTCTGGCAGCCTAATGCCGATTTAGACTGGTTGCGCAATTATTGGACACTTGGCCAGGAAGGACGCCACATAGCGTATCCTTATAGTTCTTTCCCCGAAAATCCTTATGCTGTTGCTTATGAATTTATCAACAGATCTAATCGTCATGTTATAACAGGTAACGTGCAGGCAACGTATAATTTTACCAAAGAGTTGAGTTTGCAGTTAAGAACTTCACTGGACCTTTCTTATGAACAACGGGCACAGGAACGTCCGTTTGATGCGGGTTCAAAATATCGCTTGGGTAGTTATCGCACGCAAAATATCTTTTCAAATGAAGTTACT
>JAICTW010000368.1 GCA_025936195.1 Flavisolibacter sp. | reverse complement strand
TAACCATTTTACCACTGCAGAATCACGGTGATCAAAGAAAAGGCTTGCATTTGTATCTAATGTTTTGATGGCTTCCGCCTATTGACTCGGCTTTAAATGTCCGCAGCATTTCACCCGTCTATTTATACAACGGTTGTATAATCACCAAATGAATACCGAAGTTCGCTGAATTGATTTATTTGGTTATTTGCCGGCGAGGAGTGAGGTGTTGTCAGTAGCAATGACCTCTGCCAAACATTATATTTCCAACGTATCTTCATCACTGTTATGAAAAAAATTGCCGTTGCCATTACGGGTGCCAGTGGATCGTTGTATGCTCAATTGCTTTTGAAAAAGCTGGAGCAATTAAAAGATCAGATATCAGAGCTATCATTAGTAATGACCGACAATGCTAAACAGGTATGGCAAACAGAATTGGACAATGAGACCTACAATAGTTATACGGCAAAGTATTTTTCAACAAAGGATTTTACGGCGCCGTTTGCATCCGGCTCAGCAAAGTATGATGCTATGATCATTGTTCCCTGTTCCATGGGAACATTGGGAAGAATTGCATCCGGTGTTTCCAATGATCTCATTACAAGAGGTGCGGATGTGATGCTGAAAGAAAGAAAAAAATTAATTCTGGTAGTTCGTGATACTCCCTACAATTTGATCCACATCCGCAATATGGAAACAGTGAGTTTAGCAGGTGGAATTATTTGCCCTGCTTCACCTTCTTTTTACAGCAAACCACAAACCATAGAGCAGGCAGCAGCAACGGTAACAGATCGTATTATTGACCTTGCCGGATTAGATAATTCTTCTTTCCGATGGGGAAGTAAATGAATTTGTTTGCAGTTAATCGAGCAATCTTTTAAACAAAAGCTTTCTGCTTTTCATCACGCCGGCGTCTAACAGTTCATAAGCAGAATTATTTTTTGCAATGAAAATATATTGACTGCAAACAAAAAGCGAAGCAGTTTCATGCTTCGCTTGCTATAGTTAAAATTTTATTTACGCCGTAGCAAATTGCTTGCGAATTAAATTCAAGGCGCTTCCTGCTTTAAACCATTCAATTTGTTGCTGGTTATACGTGTGATTTACTTTCACCTTATCCGTTTTGCCATCTGTATGGTGTAACACCACGGTAAGCGGTTTGCCGGGAGCAAATTCAGCTAATCCCGTGATATCTATTATATCATCTTCCTGAATTTTGTCATAGTCGTCTTTGTTGGCAAAGGTCAATCCGAGCATGCCCTGTTTCTTTAAATTAGTTTCGTGAATGCGGGCAAAGCTTTTCACTATTATAGCTCGTACACCAAGGTGGCGCGGCTCCATGGCCGCATGCTCTCTTGAAGAACCTTCACCATAGTTTTCATCGCCAATAACTACACTTCCTATTCCTTTTGCTTTATAAGCTCTTTGGGTTGCAGGAACAGGTCCGTATTCACCGGTCAGTTGATTTTTTACACTGTCGGTTTGATTATTAAAAAAGTTGACAGCACCAATCAACATATTGTTGGAAATATTATCAAGATGGCCGCGGTATTTTAACCAGGGACCTGCCATTGAAATATGATCCGTTGTACACTTACCTTTTACTTTGATCAGTAACTTCAATCCGATAAGATCAGTGCCCTCCCATGCAGGAAATGGTTCCAACAATTGCAAACGCTGAGAATCTGCCTTTACTTCAACCGGAACGTCTTTCCCGTTAGCTGCAGGCGCCTGATAACCCGGATCGTCAACAGAAAAACCTTTAGGAGGCAATTCAAAACCTGCTGGTTCATCCAACATTACCTGCTCTCCGTTTTCATTAACCAATTTATCTTTTAAAGGATTGAAGGAAAGCCTTCCTGCCAAAGCATAAGCAGTAACAATTTCCGGCGAACCGATGAATGCATGGGTGGAAGATAGTCCATCATTGCGCTTGGCAAAATTTCTATTGTAAGAAGTTAAGATGGTATTTTTCCGGTTAGGATCGTCAATATGTCTTGCCCACTGACCAATACAAGGGCCACAGGCATTGGCTAATACCAACCCACCCATAGATTTAAACTGATCTAAATAACCATCTTTTTCAATGGTAAAGCGAACCTGTTCAGAACCCGGTGTAACGGTAAATTCGCTTTTTGCTTTTAGTCCTTTCTTTTGCGCCTGAACGGCAACAGAAGCTGCACGGCTCATATCTTCATAAGAAGAATTGGTGCAGGAGCCAATTAAAGCCACCTCTATTTGATCGGGCCAGCCATTGGCAGCAACTGCTTCGGCCATTTTAGAAACAGGCGTTGCTAAATCCGGCGTATAAGGCCCGTTAATGTACGGCTCCAACTCACTGAGATTGATTTCAATGATCTGGTCATAATATTTTTCAGGATTGGCATATACTTCATTATCGGGACGCAGGTGTTCCTTTACTTCATTCGCCAGTTTAGCTACTTCGTCACGCTCGGTTGCTTTTAAATAAGCAGCCATTTTATCATCGTAAGCAAACAAGGAGCAGGTGGCTCCAATTTCAGCACCCATATTACAAATGGTGGCTTTACCGGTGCAGCTTACACTGTCAGCACCTTCTCCAAAATATTCCAAAATGGCTCCTGTGCCGCCTTTTACCGTTAGTATGCCGGCCACTTTCAAAATAATATCTTTTGGCGCTGTCCATCCGCTCATTCTTCCGGTTAGCTTTACGCCAATCAGTTTAGGCATTTTCAATTCCCAGGGCAAGCCGGCCATTACATCCACAGCATCGGCGCCACCTACTCCAATAGCAATCATTCCCAGGCCGCCGGCATTAGGTGTATGTGAGTCCGTACCGATCATCATTCCTCCAGGGAAAGCATAGTTTTCCAATACTACCTGATGAATAATTCCGGCGCCGGGTTTCCAAAATCCAATCCCGTATTTATTGGAAATGGAAGCGAGAAAATCATACACTTCCTTATTGGTATCAATTGCCGTATGCAAATCCTGCTCTGCACCAACTTTCGCTTGTATCAGGTGATCGCAGTGAACAGTGGAAGGCACAGCCACTCTCTCGCGGCCGCAGGTATCGAATTGCAACAAAGCCATCTGCGCAGTAGCATCTTGCATGGCTACGCGATCCGGAGCAAAATCCACGTAATCCTTACCTCTTTCGTACGTTTTTAAAGCAGGCTTGAATATATGTGCATACAATATTTTTTCTCCTAATGTCATTGGACGGCCTAAGAGTTTTCTTGCTGCTAAAACTTTTGCGGGGAGTTGGCTATATACCTTCTTAATTAAATCCAGGTCAAAAAGCATAAGATATTTTTTTGTAGAGATTGAACAGGCATTTTCTTTGAGCCTGTTAAAAAGTGGTGCAAATTTACTTAAAAACCCTTTAAAATTCGGATGTCTGTAACAGGAACCTATTGATGATGTTGGTAAAAAAACTATTTTCGGGCTATGAACCGCTTCAAAAATTTTATTGAATGGCAAGCCTTTGGTGTTCTTTCCTCTATTGGCGATAAAATGGGCATTGCCACAAGCCGCATTCGCACATGGTTCATGTACATCTCACTTTTAACCATGGGCTCACCAATTATTATTTACATGATCCTTGCTTTTTTGATGAATATGAAACGTTACATCAAGGCAAGACGAAGAAATCCGATCTGGTATTTGTAAGGAATAAGTTGCCGGATTTATTCACAAGTGCTGGTTATCGTCAAGCTCCAGAAGCGCTTTGCTTATTTTCCTTTTTGCTTTTGGTTTTTTTTCTGCCAACACCACTCCATCGTTGAAAAACTGCATAATGTTTTGCTTCAACTTTGCGTTGACCATTTCAAAATTTTTATCCTGAAGCGTAAACAGCCAGTCACAAAAGGTGTCATCCGTTAACTGGTATTCTCCGGGTTTTGTATCCATACCGGTATCATAATCCTTGTTGGCAAGTGTGATCTCCCGCGAAAGCATTTTTTCCAGCGAGCCGGAATAATGTAACCGTACCGAATCAAAGCTTTGCACCAATAGTTTTTCAGCTTCAGTGCCTGGCGCTTTAAACTTTAATGGTTTTAGAGGACCGATTTTGGGAAGTATTCTTATCAAAGCAGCGAACAGAAAAGAAAAGAGTCCCGGTTTGTTCCTTTCTCTTCCGAACTCTTTATTATAGTTCACTCTCTTCATTTTGTAGCGAAACTGCCG
>JAICTW010000453.1 GCA_025936195.1 Flavisolibacter sp. | reverse complement strand
TGCTTCTTCCGGCAAAACGTTGTTTGCGGAAGCCACGCAAATTATCAGTGCCGCCTAAATAAACGGCTTGGGGAAATTGAAAGCTTCCATAATTTTTTGCCCATCCCCAACGTGTGGCCAATACAAGCCGCTGAAATTGAAAAAGGCTCATAAAAATGCGCATGTCAATGTTTACCTGTGTCAGATTATTAGGAGCGCCATCCCAGTTAAATAATTGGCGAATGCCTGCATCCAATGCCAGGCCGCGGGTTGGAATGATATCATTGTTGCGTGAATTGATCGCCACTCTTGCATCGGCACCAATGTAATGACGCGGATTGTATAAAGTGCCATGATCTAATCCGTTAATGACTGTATTGGTAACAAAACGGTTTTTATTTTGATTCGAGTCGAGTCTGAAATACTGAAACGTAGGGCCTATATTAATGCGCATCCACGATTGCAGCTGATAGCTTAAATAAGCAGAAGCATTGATAATATTATAACGGGCACGATAGTACTGAACATTGTGAGCGTTCAGGTTAATGCTTGTGTTGTTTCCCAATCCAAAAAAATTGGTAACGTTTACCGGCGCTCTGAAATCGGAGCGAATGATAATATCCGTATTGCCGAAGGCCTTGATGAAATCAGCATCGTATTTAAAATGCAAAGAGCCTGTTTTTAAAGCCAATGCTCCTTCAAGATATTGTCGCATTCCATAAGGATCTTTCCGGAAACCCTGCTTGGTGTATTCGAATTTTGGCCCTAGAAAAAGACCATCATCAATATTATACTCCAGGTTCAATCCGGGCTTGAAAAGATTGTATTTAAAATTCAACCGCTCATAACGGTTTACCTGCGGATTGGCCTTCACAATTTTTCTGAAATCAGTAGCGCCTCCAAAACTGTTTTGTTCGAAAGAAGCATCGTAAGCCAACACTTTTTTTCCTGATCCATTATTGATAAACTGATCATTTCCCGAACCGCCGATCAATCTTATTTTAATTGGAGAACCAGGTCCTTCCACAATAAAACGGTCATTGTCTTTCAAACCATAAATGTGAAGTTCTTTGGTAATAGCAGGATCAAACAAACGGTCGTATATCTTTGAAGAAATGCTGCTGTCCTTTGCAATTTTATTGACGACAACATGAACACTGCCGTCGTTATTCTTTGTAATTCTGAATTGCTCTCGTTGATTGGTACCTACAATTCTTATTGTTCTGGAAAGAAAACGATAATAATCCAGCATCTCTCCTGTAAAATAACTGCGGCGCTTCTCCAATGTGCTGATGATACCGGTTGCGGAAAAATGTTGTATTTCATTAGGCTGCTGATACAAAGCCTTTTCAATAACATCATTGGTCATTGTGTTTAAAAAACTATCTACCTGCAGGCGCCAGTCTTTTTCATCCAACTCGGTCAAAAATGTACGATCAAAATTCCGGGCTGTCCTGTTAAATGTTTTTATATTCCGGGCATGTGGCCTGAAGCCCTGAATTTCGGGAACCAGCGAAGGCGTGCTTGCAATCCAGGGGATCACTCCCTGGTTAACAAAAAATACCTGGTCTCTGTCCTTTGGAATTGGATAGTAAATCTTTCCCTTACCGGTGTCTCTTGTTGCCCATTCCCATTGTCCTTCGTGCCGGTCAAAATCCATAACAAACATATCCAGCAAACGGGCTTTCAGTACGGCCTTCTGATCTACATGATTATCGTTATCATCTTCTAATTTCAAAACCAATTCATCTGTGTTATCTGTTTTCTTTACACCCAATGGTTCCCGTTCTTCCATTAAAGCAACCATATTTTTAAAATTGGCGCGGAAGCGTTGCAATCTTGGATCGTCCGGTATGTACACCAATCGGTCGCGTAAAAACGGAATGCCTGCTGCTTTAGACAGAGGATTCATGGATAGAGCGCCGTAGGGATACGAAGCAGATACTCCTTCGGTTATAATATCTTTCACGAAAGTTTGCCGCAAATCAGCAGGTATGGCATCCTCAGGATATTTTTGAACGGAACGCAAAGCCCATTCTTTACCGGAACTATCCTGCACCCGTAGCGATCTTGTTTGTTTACCGCCTCCCTGTTTCAAAGGAGTCAATCCGCCTGACTCAGTGCTCATATCCAATACTGAAAGACGCAGTGGTGTTATCCATTCTTTGCGATAATTCTTTCCAATCAAAAATTTTGAAAGCCATCCACCTTCCAATTTTGGATTGGCTGCTTTATAAACTACAGAATCCAGAATCACTCTTGTAGTATCAATTACAGGAGGCGAAGGAGGCAAAATGGTTTTCAATGCATGGGTATAGGTGGGATCACTAAAATCTTTACTGGAAAGGTTATAAAATTTTACATCGGTTTTTCCGCTCTTCCAAACTTCAATTACCGAAAAGCCCAGATCAGCATCGGAGAATTTAGAATACCGTCCCGGCTTGATGCGGTTTAACTTACTTCCGGAACCACTTACAATGTAGGTAAGGCTATCGCCAAAACTGTTGCGCATGATAAATTGCAAACCATGATCATGGCCTGCTACAGAAATAGAATAAGGGTGTTTACGCATTACTTCTTCGATCGTGTTGATCATGGTCTTGTATAAGGGGTGCGGAATGTCCTGAACACTCCCAAAAACCCCTCTTGCTAACGGATATACTGAACCGATAATGGGAAGCGGAATATATAAATTGGGATTAAGAGCAGTGAGAGGGAAGATATGTTCACGCCAGGTATAATCACCACCATGCGGCCCATAAGAATACAAGGCATGATGCGTGGCAATGATCAGCATTTGGTTGGGATGCGCTGCTGCTATTTCGCCCAATTCCACTCCAAATTCATCTAAGGTTTTTGAATTGCAATTGGAGCCAAGACCAGGTTTATCATGCAGGTATAAAAACCACTGGCTGTCTATTAATGCCACCACTACTTTATCGCTCAACTCCACTTCTATTGGACCGGGACAACCATTCAGCGGCCACGCCTGTACGTTTCTTAATTGCAGCGAATTGATATAATCTACCTCGTTCACTGCCTGTTCCCATCCGCCCAGCTTCCCGTTGCGCCAATCGTGATTGCCGGGAATAAAAAACCCTTTGGCTTTTTTCCCTTTCACTAAACTGATTTGATCGTCGAGAATAGCTTTAGAATGCAGATAGGTGGGATCACCTTCCAATGGTAATCCCAATGGATAAACATTATCACCTAAAAAAATAACAGAGTTCCTTTCATCATTCCAATCTACATTTCTTTTTAGCCAGTCAATAACAGGATGTGTGGGTGTGTTCATATCACCTGCATCGCCAATTAAAAAAACACGCTGGTTGATGGTATCCGGTACAGAATACAAGGTATCTGCTTGCGCAAACAATATCTGTACACTAAAAACAGTGCATAGAATAAGAGCGAATTGTTTCATAAGAGCCTATAATTTTTTCTTACCATTTTGGTATTTGAACAAAAGCAATGTGGC
>JAICTW010000262.1 GCA_025936195.1 Flavisolibacter sp. | reverse complement strand
TAACAACGAAGATTGAACGAATTACCTGAAGATGCTGAACTGACAATTCCTCTTATTTCCATCACCTCCTGTTTGAAATCAGTGACATCAAGGCTGGCTGTTTTTTTGTCCCATAAAGGATTGTCCTGTATAATTTGCATGAATTCTTTTCTTACCCAATCTACAGGCAAACGGTAATCAACATACAGGTAAACGCTGCCAATGATATCGGCTGTTGTTCTTGTCCAGTTTTGAAAAGGCTTGGTAAGAAAATAATTGATCGGCAAAACCATGCGCCTGCTGTCCCAAAGACGGCCCACGACATACGTGAGGGTGAATTCTTCTATCGTACCAAATTCGCCTTCAACAATTACCTGGTCGTCAATACGTATTGGTTGGGTAAAAGCAATCTGAAAGCCGGCTAATAAATTAGAGAGTGAATTTTGCGCAGCAAAACCCACAATGATGCCGCCAATGCCTACACCTGTCAGCAGGCCTGTTCCTATTTTGCGCAATGTATCAAAGGAAAGCAATACAGCACCAATGGCAACCAAAACAATAATGAAGGTGAATACTTTCCTTATGTAGATCAGTTGAGTAATGATTTCTCTTTGCCTGAGATTGTCCGGCGTGTTCAGGTTGATCTTGTTATGAACTATGTCCTGACATACTCTTATAAAACGTATAAGCAGCCAGGCAAAAGCAATGATCAGCCCTATTCCAATACCAGTGGCGATATTGTCGCGCAGCGCAAAATTCATTCGCAATAGCGGGATCAAACTGTTGAAAATAAATAGCGGGATGAGTAAAGAGACGGGTGCAGATAAATGCTTCAATAAAGATTGTCCCAATCGAAATTTAAGTTGCTTACCTGTTTGCTTTTTGATGAATAAGGAAAGAAACCAGCTAATAAGAAGACCAAAGAGAATAGAAGCAACAAGGAGGATCAGGTTCCAGACATAAGGATGGAAATGCCATTTCTGTAATAATTCCGAAACAATTTTCTGCATGCATTAGCAGCAATCAAATATTATACTAAGCGGTGCTTGTTTTCTTACTACCAGATTAGAATTGTTTTAGAATATTGCAGCGTTATTCATTTATACCTGAACGCGGCTCTTCTTCATTACCCGAAATGGCTTTCTTATCCTGTTCTTTGATTTCTTTTTTCTGTAAAGGATCTATGTTTCTGCGTATTGAAGTATGATCGCTGCTTTGCCTTGCATTGCCGAGCTTTTTCTCCACAGCTTTGTTGTCCTTTTTCATGACGATTGCTTTTGAATTATTGTACTAAAATCATGCCTCCGGTCTTAAAAAATCTGAAGAAAAGTTTCACGCAGAGAAGCAGAGCTCGCAGAGAGAAGAGAACTGAAAAGCCCCGCGTTCTCCGCGTGATACATTCATTTCTACAATTCCCCGTCCCAAATGTTTCTATTACTATCTGTACGTTAAATTTTCCAGCGCTACTACATACTCCTGTTTGCCACTATCGAAATACAAATGAGCCTGAGTAGGATAATAACCATGACGCTCAAATGCCTGCGGTTGTTTTATTGGCAGCGTAACATCGGGTTTGGTTTGCAAAAATGCTTTGGTGATCATCGGCTCTAAAAAAGTCATGTGGCCATGATAAAAACCATAAATGAAGGTTATGGTAAACGGTTGTCCGTGAAATTCTCCCGAAGTAGAATCTGCCCAGTGTGTACCCATATCGGGAACCGCCATAATACCACTTGAGTAATCCCTGGGAATGTATTTGGGATCAACAGGAATGGTATCCGGACCTGGAACTACCTGTGCTAACTCTCCCGGAGTGACCATGTAAAAATGAAAATCAAAATGCGGAACCCCGTAGGCAAACAAAGGTTCATGTCCGTGGGGATTCCAGTCCACTTCAGAATGATCATAACCTGAAGCCGCAGCTTGTGCAGGAAGACTAAGCATGTATGGCGGTACTTCACCACCCATGTTCGGATCACCTTCGGCGGGTAATCCGTTCAAGGCATCTGCACTCATTCGAATGCCGATCGTGGTTGGATTACCATTCTTATCGTTAGTAATAAAACTGTGTGCACTTCCATTTCCAATAGTTACATCAGGACCATTGTAGGTTTTAGTTTTATTATCATCTTTTTTGCACGATGCAAAGACTACAAGAAGCAGAATAAAAACAAAAGGAATGTTGCGTTTCATAACGGTTAACTTTTAAGATGAAGAAATTTTATGAAGGAAATATTAATGATGAGGCGCTGATACCGGTGGTGCAGGAGCAGGCACTATGTTATTTACGGGTTTCATTGTTTTTAAATAAGCGAAGATGGCTTTCAGTTCTTCGTCCTTCATTAATCGTAAATCCTGCCATGGCATTGGCGGTAATAAGGGACGTGCATTTTCCAATCCTTTTGCTTTGCCTTCCCGTATGGCACGAATGAATTGGTCTTCGCTCCAGTTGCCAATGCCCGTTGCATCGGAAGTTAAATTAGCGGCATAACTTATTCCCCAGGGCCCAACCCATGCGGTCATATCATTAGTAGCTGCAATGCCTTTGCTTTCAAGTTCTTTGCGGTTTACATCAGGTGCAGGCATGGTTGCAGGATGTCCGGATAATAACAAACCGGTATCAGGAACAGGACCTTGCGCTGTCATTTTTTTAGGTGTATGACAATCGCCACAGCCGATGATTTCTACAAGGTGCTTTCCATAGTCAACCTGGCTTTCGTAGCCTCCATAGTTTTCTTTAGCTGAAGCAACATTGGTTGTGCTTTTGTTTTCTGAAGATGGATTATCACTGCAACCGCATAAAGAGAGAGCGGCAATTGTAATCATAATAGTAAAGAATGAAGAAGATTTCATGATGAATTTGTTTATGATGATTTATTTGTGTTAATGGATTCAAAACAGATAGCCAACAGAAAATTGCAGCACGGCATTTTTGGTGTCTATATTTTGAAAGGGCAGAGGGTACATCATTGGATAGCTTGAGGTACTCTGATTGTTCTGTTCTTTTTTATACAATTTGGCAAAGCCCATATTGTAGCGGGCATTCAGTGTTAATCCTTTGACGGGATGAATTTCAATGCCACCTGCAGCGCCGTAGTCTACACGGTTCATCAAATTCATGTACGAATCGTAAACAGATGACGAGCTATTATCATCAGGTTCATTGGAGTCTTTAGAGCGAAGCAGATATCCTGCAAAAATGCCGGCCTGCAATTGTACAAACTTCGTGATGTTCAGCGTCATCATTTGAGGTATCATCAGATAATCATTAGTTACAGAGCCGCTTCGTCCCTTTGAATCGGAGTATTGAAAACCCTGGCGTGAATAAAGCAATTCGTGCTTAAAGCCAATGGCACCACTGGTGTGCGGACTCAAAAAAACAGCGATCATAAAACCGGGTTTGTATTGATAGTGTATGGAATCGGCGCTACCTGTA
Source organism: Flavisolibacter sp. (assembly GCA_025936195.1). Next base: position 1,626 of record JAICTW010000262.1, on the reverse strand, counting down.
ACCTTTGCATAATTCAATCCAACCCGAAATCCGAATTTCGGTTTGAAAGAGGAAGTGCTTTCCTGAGAGAATTGTGCGCTGCCTACTGTTGATAACAATAAAAAACAAATTGTAACAAACAGACTGCAATAAAATTTGTTGGAAGCTTTTTTCATACAAGGGGTTTTAGTGGTTTCGATTTCGGCGACGAAGCTATTGCAGCGGGGAAGGCAGGTCAATATAACAAAGGTTACAAATGTGAAGTGAACGTTTATTTAGAAGTTTATAGTTTGCGGTTGAAGTCGAGAGTCAGGAGTTCAGTTGGAGCATTCATTGATGAAGAGATAATTATTAGACCGGAAGTTTCCTGGAAATTGCCACCGGCAAATCCTTTATTGATTTTGCATCAGCCCATGGTAAGACAATAAAATTCTAAAGAAGTATTGAATAGACATTTCACGTTCTCACATGTCATCGTTTTCCATAAAATTTATTCAGCGCTTCGGTGCGGTTTTGTACGTGGAGCTTTTCATATATTCTATGAATGTGCTGGCGCACCGTACCTGTAGTAATATTCAGTTTATCGCCGATTTCCTTATACAAATATCCTTTTGAAAGGAGCTCCAGTACTTCCTTTTCTCTTGATGAAAGTTGTGTGTCTTTGCTTTGATCTTCTTCTTTTCTTTTTTGAAAATGGTTGACCACTTTGCGTGCAATGTGTGCACTCATGGGAGAGCCGCCTTCATACAATTCCTGTAAGGCTTCGAGTATTTTTTCTTTTGGTGTTTTTTTCAGAAGATAGCCGCTGGCGCCTGCGGCCAATGCATCAAATACCTGTTCACTGTCTTCGTAAATAGTGAACATCATGAATTGCATTTTGGGACAGGTGTTTTTTATTTTTTTTATACATTCTATACCGCTCATGCCAGGCAGATTAATATCCATCAATACAATATCCGGATTGATCTGAGGCAGATCTTTTAAAGCATCTTCTGCATTGTTGTAGGTGGAAAGGCAAAGGAAGTCCGTTGCTGTTTCCAGCATTCGCTTCAGACTGTCGTTAACATCTTTCATATCTTCAACAATACTTACTCCAATCATTTGAATTTATTGACCGTTGATGTTCTCAAAATTAAGAAGGGTTTGAAACTGTAGCATGTAACCTTTGTTATATAACTCAGATTTAGTTAAAAAACGATTCAGTCTTTTTGCTTTCCACCTCACCACAACAATCATTTGATGCTATCAGAGTCTTCCAGTCGCCCTCCACATGGAGCTACCGTGCGTACACATCTTTTAAATAATGCAGGAAGTATATCATTTTTGAAGAATAGAGAACGTTTCAATCTTCAATTGAAATCCTGAAGGAATGTCATTACTATAGAAGAAATGATAGTGGAATGCAACCTAAACTCTGAAGGAGTGATATTAGATTTCTCTTCGCAAAAGTGAAATGATTACATTAAACACCTAATTGGTTTTCTAATGTCACTCCTTCGGAGTTAGCATCTTTTTAAATGCTTGTTTGCTATAGTAATGACATCCCTTCGGGATTAGCTTGCCACATTTCCCTATAGCAATATTATTGTGCCTTTGTTAGAACTTATTATCAATCGTTTTCTTCTGCCAGTAAAGACTTCTGTACAC
>JAICTW010000597.1 GCA_025936195.1 Flavisolibacter sp. | reverse complement strand
GAAGGTGTTTTTGTGTGGGACGTGGAAGGAAATAAATATTTCGATTTTTTGAGTGGCTATTCAGCAGTCAACCAGGGGCACTGCCATCCAAAGATTATTGCAGCTTTGACAGAACAGGCGCAAAAGCTAACGCTTACCAGCCGTGCTTTTCATAATGATCTGTTTGGAGAGTTTGCAAAATTTATTACGCAGCTTTTTGATTACGATAAAGTACTTCCCATGAATACCGGAGTGGAAGCAGTGGAAACGGCTATCAAGCTGGCACGCAAATGGGCTTACGAAGTGAAAGGCATTAAAGACAAAGAAGCAAAAATAATTGTGTGCGAAAATAATTTTCATGGCCGAACATCAACAGTCATTTCATTCAGCACCGATCCTTCTGCTAAAAATCATTACGGACCTTATGCACCAGGATTTATTTTCATTCCTTTCAATGATTTGAGCGCATTGAAAAAAGCATTGAATGATCAAAATGTTGCCGCATTTTTGGTAGAGCCTATTCAGGGCGAAGCCGGCGTTGTTGTTCCGGATGATGGCTATTTAAAAAAAGCTTACGAGTTGTGTAAACAGGCAAACGTTCTATTTATTGCCGATGAAATACAAACCGGTTTGTCACGCACCGGAAAAATGCTGGCCTGCGATTATGAAGATGTGCATCCCGATATCTTGATACTTGGCAAAGCCTTAAGCGGCGGCACTTTGCCGGTGAGTGCAGTGCTGGCAAACGACGAGATCATGTTAACGATTAAGCCGGGAGAACATGGTTCCACCTACGGAGGCAATCCTCTGGCCTGTAAAGTGGCCATTGCTTCTTTAAAAGTTTTGATAGATGAAAACCTTGCAAGGAATGCATTGGAACTTGGAGATTATTTCCGTTCTAAAATAGCCCAACTGAACTCTCCTCATATTCAACTCATCAGAGGGAAAGGTTTGCTCAATGCCATTGTGATTAAACACGCAGAAAAAGAAGCCGCGTGGGATATTTGTCTTGAATTAAAAAATAACGGTTTGCTTGCCAAGCCAACACACGGAGATAAAATAAGGTTAGCGCCGCCATTGATCATCACCAAAGAACAAATTGATGAAAGCATTGGCATCATTGAAAAAAGTTTGAAGATTTTGGATGAATAAAATTTGCTGACCTAACTTTCGTCATCTTTCATTACTCACTCCTATTTTATTTTTATGGAAACACAGGAAATGGAAACGCATTTGCATCATGAAGAGCATTTAACCAGCAGCGCATTGATATCGGATATTGTTATTGGAATGAGTGATGGATTAACTGTTCCTTTTGCACTGGCGGCAGGATTAAGTGGCGCCGTGCATAACACTTCAATCATTGTCATTGCAGGCATTGCTGAAATTGCAGCAGGTTCCATTGCTATGGGATTGGGAGGATACCTATCCGGCAAAACAGAACAAGACCATTACAACAATGAAATGAAGCGTGAGTACTATGAGGTGGATAATCTTCGTCACCGCGAAATTGACGAGACCAGAGAATTCTTTGCCAATCTTGGTTTGAGTGAAGAACTACAGGAGCAGGCTACGCAGGAAGTTGCAAAAGATAAAGACAAATGGGTGGAGTTTATGATGAAGTATGAATTGGGTTTGGAAAAACCTGATCCTAAAAGAGCCACGAAATCAGCAATGAATATTGGTCTCTCGTATGTTGCCGGAGGATTAGTTCCCCTCTCCCCTTATTTTTTTGTAGATACGCCAACTACAGGACTAAAATTTTCCATTGTCCTTACGCTTTTATGTCTTTTTATTTTTGGTTGGTTCAAGAGCAAGATCACAGGTGTTCCTGCTTTTTGGGGCGCCTTTAAAGTTATGCTGATCGGGGCACTGGCAGCAGCAGCAGCATTTGGTGTGGCAAAAATCTTTGAAGGATCCTGATCATCGGCTTTTTGTATTTTCTGTTTCGCTTTAAAATTTCGTATGTTAAGCAACTTGCGTACTATGCTTTGGGTGGTGATGTATGAGCTGTGATTGACTACGGCTACATTTAATTTGGACAAGACGCTTCCAATTCCATCCAACAAAACGGTTGATCGGTCTTATATTGCAATCTTTCTGTTGACATGAAGAAGATCCTTGGTTTCGTCAGAGATTATTCCATTGGAGTTGACAAACGCATTCTTACGTTCTCTGCATTTTTTGTCGCTGTTTTCATTTTCATTAATTACCACTACAGGCTCAACCACCGCATCGCTAACCTGAGTAATGCAGAACAATATGCAAGCTGGTATTTCATTTTTCTGATTGCATTTTCATTTGCTTATGTTCTTCTAGCCATTTTGAAAAAACAATCTGTATTCAGCAATAAAAAATTTTTACTGCTGTTCTTTATTGCTCCTGCTATTTTTTCGTGGAAGATGGTTTTTGATATGGATATTCATTTCAGCAATAACCATATTCAAAACACCTATTGGAACCAAATCATTTATTGGCCTTTCAGATTAGTGGTGATCAGCACAGTGCTCTTTATTATATGGAAGCTCACAAAAGAGAAACAAAATTTTAAGGGAATTAATTATTTAGAACTTTTCCTTCCAATGTTGTAATCCGATTCAATATATCAATCATATATTTTATCTCATATATGCAATACCCATTCACGTATTCCTCATCTCTGTCACGCATAATAAGACATACCGTGGTTTGGTCTGATTTTTACGATTCCGGAACTTTGTTTGATTTTTGCGTTTTGAAAATTTTTTAAGAGTCTATCGCTTTGATTTTTACATTTTCGAAAAAAAAAATAAACCCTTAAATTCTTG
>JAICTW010000268.1 GCA_025936195.1 Flavisolibacter sp. | reverse complement strand
GTGAGCCGTTGCTGAGAAAGAAGTTTTCAATCCAAAGACGATAGTTAATATCCTAACAAAGCTGTGTGAAATTTTATGATCAATATTTCCGTTTCAACCTTGATTTTTATTGCCATCAGGTTGTTTGCAAAATTGCTTTGTCAAGCGTTTTCTAAAACGTCTGTCGCCGTTTGATTACCGAGTTGTTCGGCTAATCCGATAAGAAGTCCTTCCGTCCCGCGAATGTAGCAAAGCCGGTAAATGTTCTCATAATTAACCACTTCTCCAACCACTTCAGCACCCTGCTTCGTAAGCCTGGATAGCAATTCATCAAGATTGTCCACCCTAAACATAACACGGAGATAGCCAAGAGCGTTCACCGGGGCAGTCCTGTGATCTGCAATGGTATCCGGGATTAGAAATCGTGAAAGTTCAAGCCGGCTGTGTCCGTCTGGAGTAACCATCATAGCCACCTCCACCGACTGATTGCCAAGTCCTGTCACCCGCCCTGCCCATTCGCCTTCAATCATTGCCCGTCCTTCAAGTTTCAGCCCTATTTCTGTGAAAAAAGAAATGGCCTTGTCGAGGGACTGAACAACAATACCGACATTGTTCATCTCAATCAATTTACTTTTTGTCATAGCCGTATTTTCTTATGAAGTTTTTGTTTAACCAGTTTTCGTATAGATGTTTTGCTAGTTGTGCATACGTTGAAGCAAAGAGTAACTACTCCTCTTCATCAAGGTTAAAATCCTTTACTTGCTGCTTCAATTTTTTAATCCATTTGGTCCATATCCTAAAAGATAAAAGAATCAGTTGGCACACAATCACTGAACTAAATATTAGTATCAGCCCTTTTTCCTTTGTAAAATTGATTACTGATGTAAAAAAAATAATGATTGAGAAGCTATACAGGGAAGTGACGATTATTGAAGAAATGGAAAGTCGCTTCACGCTCATTAAATAATCCTGAATTGACAGTTTCAGGTTCGCTCCCCTGATAGGTCTTATTATGGCAATATAACCTATAATATCATTGAAAATGTATAATAACAAACCAACTACCAAGGCCAGATTTGCATAAAACGGTTTTTTATCACCATCAAACCAATCGTAGTAAATAAGTAAAAAGAATACCAGGGTAATCGTCTCAATTACCAGTTTTGTTCTTATTTTTTTTATAGATGGGTGATTGACCATTCTGGTCATTCGTTGTAAATCTTCTTCACTTTTGAATTCTCCAGTCGTATTTTGCCAGCCTGCTTTCAGATCATTTAGTTCCATAATTTTTATTTTAATATTTGTTTCAATTTATTTTTAATTCTGTTTAATCGTACACCTACGTTGCTTTCACTTAATCCTGTTATTGCAGCAATTTCACGGTAATTGAAGTCTTCGAGGTATAGAGATATGACGGCTTTTTCTGAATCGTTTAATTTTCGCAATGCCCAAAATAACCGCTCCTCATTTTCTGAAATGGATTTTTCGTCAGAGAGATGAAGGTGTTCGGGAAATTCCTGGTAATAATCAACAGATATTTTTGATTTCCGGTAAATAGCGATTGCAGTATTCAACGCAATCCTGTACATCCATGAACTTACTTTAGATTCTCTTTTGAAGGCCGGATAAGATTTCCAAAGTTGATAAACTATTTCCTGGAATAAGTCTTCCTGATCTTCTTTATTATCCCTATATAACCTGCAAATTTTATAGATGATATTTTGATAGTCGTAGACCAGCGCTAAAAATTCCTTTTCCATACTATCGTTCTTTTTTTAGTCATTAAGAATTTCTTTATAACGTTTTTAAATACGTTATATAATGCATAGGTTGCTTAATTAGTGAAAAATCTTACAGGTTTATAAAATATTTTTAGTAGTTAATTGAACTACTCAGACGGTCTGCCGAAGATCTTATTGAGTTGCAGGATGGCAGTTTAACATAGTGTTCTGGCTTTGCGTAGTGGCGGATTGTTATAATTAATTAATTGAAAAACCGAACTTGAACCTTGTACCAATGTGTCATAGAAGCACTTGATCCCCCATTATGCAACACCGCTGTTTGCAGGTCGTTGTTGTTTTCATTCTCCCACATTATGATTTTTTTTTCACATTTTATCAAGTAAAATGGATAATTTTCTGTCACTTTGGTGATTTCAAAAAGACCTGTGTTGCCGAATTCTTCTGCAATGCTTTGCTCGTCATAAAAGAAGATTTTAACTCCGCCAAACATTTCGAAACGGTCTTTGCTTAGTTGGGTTCCTTGTCCATACGTTTGAGCGTCCCTGGTTATTGCTGTAAAAACCATTACTCCGTCTTTCGTCAATTGATTAAAACAGTCCTGGATAAATTTTGCTCTTTCGTCCTTACCTAATAAGTAGATTAACCCGTAGCAAAATATTGCGTCATACAACTTGTCGTCAAAAGGCATATCTGTTACCGAACCGTGGTGAATTTTCAATTCGTTTCCAAAATGTTTTTTTGCCAGATCAATGGCTGTCTGCGAAATTTCAATACCGGTTACGGTCATTCCGTTCTCCATAAAAATTTGTGCATTTCGTCCATAACCAATTCCTGGTATGAGCACATTTTTTACTTTATGTTCAACAAAAAAGTCTTTTGTCAAAATGGTAGATTGTGCAGGTTCTAAACCCCACATTTCCTGTTTATCCTTAAATGCTTGTTCCCAAAATTCCGTCATTGTCGTTTTGTTTACACGCAAACCTTGTCTTCTAAAATTTCAAATTTATGTCCTAAATTCTGCATAGCGGTCAAAATACTTTGCGTTTCAATTTTATTACATTTAGCTCTCAAAACGGTATGTCCGCAAGGGTATGCATTATCACTTTCATCTATGCCGACTTAATTTTCAAATCAGGATTATTTGCTTTTAAAAAGTCCGAAATGTCTTTTGCCTGAGTGTTGGTTTAGATGTCTGTAATGAATACTCCCGTCGTTTTTCTTTATGTTATTGTTGAGTTGTGGTGCCGTTTAACAATGCCCGCACAGCAAAATATTATTCTTAACTCCCCATAAATCCAAGAAATCACCTCTTCTGATTATCAGCACTTTTGTATGGCCTATGGCCTCTGTTGGCGCAAGCGTCCGTGCTTGTTGCACAACTCACATTCTCTAAATAAAGATAGTTGCAAAAGGGCATTGCAGAATCGTATCTTAACGTATGCAAGAAAAAAACTTTACACAGAACAACTCTTCAAATCTTTCCATCTTTACCAGCACGTACCGGAAGATAAACTTTACCGAAGACTCAAAGAGTTGCTTAACCTCAGGGGTTGTAGTTTTGTCCTTCAGAGCTTGCAGTCATTTTGTTTATGCCAATGCCTTGTTCAACTCGTCAAATTCCTTTTCTGTCAACACTGGCTTAATCACTTGCATTCCCTCATTGAAGAAAGGTTCGGGAGCCATTTTCTTAAAACCTGTAAAAAGCCCAACTCTTTCTTTATGGCTTTGAGCAGGGATTACAAACCTGAACCAAATCAGTAAAGTTTGTGGTGGATTTTTTGCCATAATTTTTCCTCTGTGCGATGCCAATTCTTCATCCGTAAAATATTTCCAAAGCATCGGTTGGGTTACCCGTTCTTCTTCGGCTGTGTGTTCCAGATAGGTTCCGTGAAACTCACTAAACGCTAAATAAAATTCCTCTCCGTCTTCGGTTACATCTTGTCCTGCTTTTGAATTGCTGTAAAGTTTTGCAAGCAACTTTTCAAGTTTGTCCTGGGCAAGATGAATTTGTTCGTGGTCTTCAATGTCGTGTTGCGAACAACCTGTGCAACGCTGTTCCAATTCTGCAAGCGTTATTTCATTCTCGTCAGTTGCATGAATGGTGAGGATTTTAAAAACATCTTCACCCAACTTGTAAAGTTGTTCTACTTCGTTTTGGTTGGAGTAGTCGGTTTTACCTGCAAGAAATTGCACTTGTGATAAAGCGTTCCTTAAACCTTTGTGGGGAACATCGTAAGACTTCATTCTTTTCATTTTTTGATTTTTTTAATTGTAACGATTTTTGAATTACGATGCAAAAGTGTGGCTTCCACAAAACCTGTAATTGTAAAAAACCGTTTTTCTATTTTTTGTCTGAAAAGAATTTTTCGGGTGTGTCGCCTGTGAAGGCTTTGAACTCTTTGATAAAATGTGCCTGGTCATAAAATCCATTTTCGTATCCTAACTCTGTCAGAGAGTTTACAGTGTCGTATTGTTGAATGATATTTTTGAGGCGAACAATAGAAGCAAATTTTTTTGGTGATGCGCCAACTACTTGTCGAAATCTTTTTTCTAAAGGACTTTGACTAATGAATAATTGCTCTGTCAATTCTTTTATCCGGATGTTGCCTTTGCTTCTATGAATGAGAGCAAGTGCCGCCAATACTAACTTGTCGGGTTCGGTGTTAGTCATTCTGTTAATTAAAAAATGTTCAACTGATGCAATGCGTTGTGTGTCTGTCCTGGCTTCTGCTAATTGCTCTTCTAAGCAAAGAAGTTCGGAACGAAGCATAAAGTTGTCAAGCGAAACGCTCTCTCTGAAAAGTTCGTGCAATGGTTGTCTGAAAAACTGTGTCGCACCTGCCTCTTTGAAAAAAATTAAAACCGTCCCGATGTCGGGAGAGTTTTTGAAAGTTATGCTGTGGTCAGCCAAACCCGATACTCCCGAAATTGAAAGAGGAGTTTCTGTTTCGTTTTGAAGTCGGGATAATTTGCCTTTGTATTGAAAACCGATAACCAAACCTGTGCCGGGCAAAACTTTATAAGTATTTTCTTTTGTTGTTTCCTGAACAGCAAATGACTTCACAAAAGGTTTAAGAATGTCGCAAGGTATGTAAGTGTCAAACTTCATTCAGTTGTCTGTCCGTTTTATACAGTCAGTTTCATGTTAGTATGGTCGCCATAGGGTTGCAGGTAACGGGAGTTTGTGAAAAAACTTTCATTGCTATACTCACTATGTTAATTACTCAAAAGCCGTATAATATTTGAAGAAAT
>JAICTW010000437.1 GCA_025936195.1 Flavisolibacter sp. | reverse complement strand
GTATATAGTCCAGTGCAGTATTTGGCTGTGTACTGGTAAATTCAAGGTCTGGCTTTATCTTCATTTCTTCTAACACAGTCTTTACATCTTTACCAAAAATCACTTTGCCTTTGCCATAATTATTTTGAGTTACTGCTTTGCCATCAATGGCCCCCCACATACGCGAAGCAATAGCTTTTACTTCTTTATCACTTTGGGGGAAGTCAGCAAGTCCGGTTGCTCTTTCAGGGCGGGGCCCAATAACGGTTAATCCTTGCTTCACCAGTAATTCAACCCTGCGCAGCACGGCAAGATCAATAGCTTTTTCTGAAGGAAGCACTAACACTCTGTAACGCATTCCGTCAGGAAGAAATATCTGGTTATCTTTTACTGAAACCCTGTTGATAATTACATCTTTTGAACATTTATCCCAATCATATCCAAAGCCGAGATCCTTCACATCTTCTTTGAGAAAAACGAAATTAGGAACATCATCACCATAATAATAAAGTGCATCAGCTACAAACAATCCTTTTGAAAGCAGGTAAGAACACCTGTTGAGATAGCCAATAAAATCCCCCGCTTGTTTCCACCAGGTGACGTTGGGATTTAAATGGGTGCCCGCAAAGTATTCATTTCCCGGAACTCCAAATTCTTTTGGAGAGGAGGTAAATGTGTGCCACACAATTCTGTTCACGCCGGAACAAAACACCCGATCGATATTGCTTTTGAGATCTTTAGGAGCCCGTTCCCATTGAGGCCCGATAGAAGTAGGCCCTTCCGCAGCTACAAATCTTTTGCCATTTGTGTGTGCCACGCAGGCACTTTGTTTTACATAAAGCCTTGCATCATCCTTCACGCGATGGGTATTGGCAGTAGCCCAAAACTCGCCTTGCGGAAAATCACTGATGGCCATTACCTTCAAAGCATCCACAGGAGCAGAGTGCGGTCCACCTGACTCCGGATGAATACCAAGACCATATTTGTGGGCCAGGTCACTGAATAACTGGTAATGATAGGCAGCAACACAATCTCCAATTGTTTTACGGTAATCGTGGAGAAATCTGTCAGATTGATTTCCGCTTTCAACAATTCTTCCGGCAAGAACCGGAAGCCACGGTGTAAGATCATAACCTCTGAACTTTTTAAAATCATTGGCAAAATTGTTTGTCCAGCCCACATTGCCCATTTCCCAGCTATCCGTTTGTAAAAAATGTAAACTGTTCCCCGCGGATTGTGCGGCTTTGATTAGAGGAATTATTACATCATGGCTAAACTTTTTAAAAGCATCAGGATTCAAATGATCCAGTGATAAACCACTCCATCCGTCGCTCGTAGTGGAAGTCATGGCACCGGTACATGTCCATCCATACCTGATGATTGTCCACTCTCCGGCAGGAGCATCCCATGTTAATACACCATTTTTACACTTGCCGGTAAGGTCAACGATATCAGATTTTTTGAGTCCATTCAATTCATTAGCATTTGGATATTCTGTTCGTAATTTATACAATGGATAAGTTCCCTGGGCTCCAAAACCTTCATTAAATGATTTTAGTTCCCAAAATTCAATCCCTTTATTTTTCAAAGGAAAATTGGTTTCCGGTTGCTGAAAAGCCTGTACAAGAATGTCTTTATAGAGCAATTTTGTTTCAGGTTGCGGAAGCTTTATCTCGACTCTCTTTCCTCCTTCTATTTTGGTTTCGGAATATACCAGTTTCTTTAAAGCGAGATCCGGGGTTATGGTTGGGCCTCCCGGATTCCATCCGCTCTGAACATTTACACTTAGTTCTATTCCTACCCGTTGCGCCTCCTTCACTGCAAACTTATAAAGCTCCATCCATGCGGGGCTCATAAATACCGGTCCTGCTTTTGTTTTTTTTGCAACGGTGTAATTAGAACTTCCGGCATCCACAATAGAAGCGCCTCCATATCCATTGGCCTTCATCTGCTCCAGGTCACGCGTTATTGATTCTTTGGTGGCCATACTATTTAACCACCACCAGTAACATCTTAAACGCGACTCATTAGGCACAGTCTCAAAGCCTTTATGTATGTCATTATAATCAAGCTTCCCGGATGTTTGTAGGGAATAATTGGTTATTTGAGCAGAGGCAGCGCAAGGATAATACATCGTTGCAACGAGAAAAGATTTTAAGAGAAAGTGCTTTCGGAAATTAAAACTCATAATTATGGATATTGGGAAAGATTTAGGCAGCCGGATTAACGCTATAAAGGTCGTATCACCTAAATTTTTCCATTTGTGAAATAAAATAGTTCTTACCAGCCTGGATTGGTCACTTGCAGGAAACCCGGCTGAGAAACTGCACTCTCTCACTCTCTCACCTTTTCACCAGTCAACAACCTTCCAAAAGTTCTTAGCAAAATAAACTGCTACACCACAATCGCATTTCTGTTTAATTGTAAAATATTGCCGAAAGCTTCTGCTGCCTTGTGAACCTGCACCGCCCAGTCTCCGGCAGCATTTCCATCGGCGCCATCTGAAATATATTTCAAACATACGAAGGGAATATGCTCTTTCATTGCTATCATGGCTAAAGCATACGCTTCCATATCTATTACGTTGTAAATTGTGGCTGCGTGCGCCATTTCAAAAGTATCGCCTGTACCGCAAATACCTTGTCGCACATTCTCCAGTAATAAACCATGTTCAAGAAGGGGTGGCAAGCCCGATAGGGGTGTTTCATATTGAAGATATCCGAGACCGCGAACGTCCATATCTCTTTGCACAAATTTATTGCAACAAACCACGTCACCTTTCTTAAAATGATTACTGCCGGCAGAACCGAGATTTACAATTATTGAAGGTCTTTTATATTGAATGGCCTTCATCAATTCATAGGCGGCGTTCACTTTTCCAATTCCTGTTATAACCTTATGGTATCTTTCAAAAACGTCGGCCGCTTCGGAGGCCAGGGCAAAAGAGAATAAAACCTCCTGAATTGCAAATGAATGTTTGTCATTAATCTTTATCATCCTTCTTTCAAATTTTCAAGATGCAAAGATGGGATATTAAATTATTGAGGTGATGATCGAAAAATATTTATTTCCGCCTGCCACGTTTTCATTTTTATGAGCCAATGAATCTTGCATCTCTTTATCAGTGAACAAACAAATAACAACGATTTGTATTCTAAAAAAATAACTTTTTAGCATCAATTCAATCATCTACCATCTATCTAAACCAAGCAACTTTTTGCCCAGAGGAGATAAAGTTGCTGTTGTATATTTTGTTTGTTCCCAATGGCGCGGATCGCCCGGGAAGGCGTACCCCTCAGGCGCAATCCTGTTTCTCCATGAATTAATTCTCCACTCGCGCAAAGCTTCGTTATCTTCTTCTGCCGGCATCATCGAAATGTATTGTGCAATGCGGACTTTATTCTTGCTGTTGTTCGCCCGGATTCCGTGTGGTTGCGAGCTGTTGAAGATCAATAGATCGCCTGCTTCCATTTTAATTTTTTCCTGGGTAAAGCCGGTTGTATCGGGTTTGAAATGATCCCTGTCTTCCGGTTGTGTAAGCTTCCAGGTATCATAAGTTCTGAATAATTCAGG
>JAICTW010000385.1 GCA_025936195.1 Flavisolibacter sp. | reverse complement strand
TAAACGAATTGGGCAAATTATCGGTGAAGGAATTGATGAAGATCAAAGGCATTGGCGAAGCCAAAGCTATCAGCATTGCGGCAGCCATGGAGTTGGGCAGACGCAGACAGGCTGCACCGTTATTTGAAAAAAGTATAATTACCAGCAGCAGTGAAGTTGCCCAATATTTACAGGCCAGGTTGAAGGATCACAAGCATGAAGTATTTGCCGTTTTGTTTCTGAACCGTTCCAATAAGATCAACCATTTTCAAATTATAAGCGAAGGAGGCATTACCGGTACTGTTGCCGATCCGAGGATCATTTTAAAAAAAGCGCTGGAGGAAGATGCTGTCAGCATCATTCTTTGCCACAATCATCCTTCAGGAAGCTTAAAGCCAAGTAAGGCCGATGAAGAATTGACCTTTAAAATAAAAGAAGCCGCCAAATACTTTGATATTAAAGTACTGGACCACTTAATTGTAAGCGATGACGGATATTACAGTTTTGCGGATGAGGGAATACTTTGATAAGCGGATTTCATACTATTATTATACATCAGCCATGCCTTAGATACGGCTCAGATATGGGACAGCTATCGGATTATGCCTGGGCTGCTGGGCCACCAAATGTCATTGGTATCTGAATCTCTTCCAAATCCTTAATAGTCCCATTGGTTGCTTCATAACGGTTTACATTTTCAATCAAAGCCTTCATAAACCGTTTGGCATGTTGCGGAGTAAATATGATCCTGGATTTTACCTTACTCTTGGGAGTACCCGGCATTACATTCACAAAATCAATCACAAACTCCGCATGTGAATGCGTAATGATAGCCAGGTTAGCATAACTGCCTTCGGCTACTTCTTCGGAAATTTCTATGTTGATTTGGTTTTGAGGCTGGTTTTGTTGATCCATAAAGTTTCTTTGGAAGATCAAAAGTATGAAAGAGAGGGAAATGGAAATAAAAAAGACTACCAAAAGGTAGTCTTTTCGAAATTGCAATAGAAGTTTAATATTTGTCCCAGAATAGCTTGGTAGTCACTTTATCTCCGCCAATTGAAGAAGAAGCTGCGTCATAGTTTTACTGATTTAAGTTTTGTTCATTTTGAGGATAAGTATAACGTACAGGAATAGGTGTAATAGCAGAAGGAGGTGCCTGAAGTTGTGGATAATCCAGCTTTCTCCATTCAGTCCACGCATCAAAACCGCGAGTATATAAAGCAATCCATGCCTGCACTCCAATTTTTTCTTTCCAATCACCACTTGCTGTTGTATAATTCACTTCAGGCTGAGCAAGGTAAGTGGCGGCATCTGCGGCAGATCCTCCCCAGAAAGTAATAGATGCAGTTACTCCGTTATTATAATGCTGTTGTGCGGTACCACCGACATTAAAGCCTCTTTCCACTGCCTCAGCAAGATTAAATTCAACCTCTGCATAATCCATTAAAATCGCAGGAAAATCAGAGGCCTCCACCTTGTCGGAAGGATGAGAAAAATTGTCAAAAGTATTACCCTCTCCATAAGCTCCTCCAACATAATCTACTCCATTTGGACCAGTAGTAAAGTAAGCTGATCTTCTAGGATCATTAAACTTATTCATCGTATCAACAATAGTGCTTGCCACTACAAAGTCATTTCTTCCACTTTGAACAAGGTTAGACCAAATAGGATTCGTATTTGGAGGTGCGGCCAAATAGCTAAATAAAGCATTATCTGCATTTGACTGGAAAACTTTTGGAGCTGCTGATTCTACCATTGCTTTAGCTTTTGCAGGATCAGTATCTGCCAGTAATAATCCCAATCTTAATTTTAATGAATTACCATATTTCATCCATTTAGCAACATTGCCTCCGTAGATTATGTCCGCACTTCCAAAGCTTCCTGCAGAAGGATCCAATTTACTTAAGGCAGCATCCAAACTGTCAACAATCGCATAAAACACAGTCTTTTGTTTATCATACTTTGGTGTAGTGTTATTAAAATCCAAAGCTTCGCTATAGGGGATATCACCAAAAGTATTTACCAATACCGACCAGGCATGAACTTGCAATATTTCTGCAATGGCCAATTTGTTTTGTTGAACTTTAGGACTTGGTGAATTAGCCAAACCAATTAACTTTTTAGACTGGTCTAAATCTTTAATGACATCCCGGTACAAAGCAGTCCACCAGTTTTGCGGAATATTCCTTTCCGCTAATTGGTAGTTACTTTCCTGAGGGTAAGTCGTTTCAGCCCAATATTGAGAAACCAATTCAAAGATGCCAGAGTTAACGTTGGGAGTAGTCAAAATATCTGCAAAGTTTTTCTCTGCATTTGAAAACAAAGTTTCACCTGGTACATTTTGAGCAGCCTTAGGATTCACATTTAAATTCGTAAGGTTCTTTTTGCACGACGCAAAAAAAGCCAAGGCAAATAAGAAGATTAGTATTTTTTTCATAATAAATTAAAATTTAAGCTTCAAGTTAAAACCCATAGTCCTGTAAGTAGGATAGCTACCTACAGATACACCTTGAATGTTTCCTGAACTTGGTCCTTCTTCGGGGTCTGCATCGGGCAGGTTTTTATGAATAATCCAAAGATTTCTTCCGTATAAAGAAATATCAATTCCTTTAATTGGGTTGATTCTCGAAACAAGTTTAGATGGTAATGAAAATGTCAGATTTGCTTCTCTCAATTTAACATAACTGGCATCATATACATAACCAGCATTAGGAAAATTGTTGTAGCCATAACCTCTTAATCCGGATACATAAGCATGTATTGTGTTAGTTTTCCCATCGTCTGCTACTCCCGGGAAGATCACGCCTCCACCATTCGCAGGGTCATCTCTTTTGGGTTTGCCGAGGTCATTTAATCCTGCAGTGATTCCATATAATCCTGTCCCTTGTCCGTACCATTGGTCAACAGAGAAAATAGAACCACCCTGGCTAACATCAACAAGGAAATTGAAACTTAAATTCTTGTAAGTAAGTGTATTGTTAACACCACCCTGCCAGTCAGGATTAATGTTTCCAAGAACGATATTACTTACCGGTGATATTTCGTAGTAACCATCAGCATCGACGGTTTTTTGTCCATTGGTATAGACAAAATCACTTCCACGTAAGGTTCCATATGGTTGGCCAACAGTTGCGTTCACTGTTACACCACCCTGGAAGCGGCCAAGTTGAAGATTGCTTACACCATTATATAAGCTTACAACCTTGTTCCTGTTTCTTGTAAAGTTTACGTCTATCCTCCATGAAAAATTATTGGTCCTGACAGGTAAACCGTAAACAGAAGCCTCAATTCCTTTGTTTTCAATATTACCTGAGTTCACATATCTGGAAGAATAACCAGTAGCAGTGGATACAGATACCGGAATGATCTGATTAATTGTATTTGTTTTATAGTAAGTAAAATCAACACCTGCTCTGTTATGGAACAATTCCAGATCTAATCCACCCTCATAGCTGTTTGTACGTTCAGGTACTAAATCGGGATTATTTTTTGTGCTTGGCACAGAGAATAACGGCACATTTCCAAATGCTGTTGGTTTATCATACACATCATAAATAGCAGACCATGGAGCACTGTTACCAACAGATGCATAATTAAGTCTTAGTTTTCCTAAGGACAACCAGCCAGAGGTCTTAAGCAAATTAGAGAATATAAAGCTACCAGATATAGAAGGATAGAAATAAGAGTTATTTCCAGCAGGTAAAGTTGAAGACTTATCGTTTCTTGCTGTAGCGTCTAAAACAAATAATTTTTTATAATCCAGCGTAATTCCTGCAAACACGCCACCCACTTCAAGTGTCTCATCCAATTCGGAAGGAGGAGTAATGGAGTTTAAGGAATTTGACAAGGAATATAAATCAGGAATAACCAACCCGCCGTTTGTAGAAGCAAATATCGAGGTAACTCTGTCTTTGCGGAGATTGGCACCAACAAGGGCTTTTAAGTTAAGGTCCTTTGCAATATCTCTATCCAGATTCAACAATACGTCGAAATTGGTTTCTCTGAACGTCCTGTTATATCT
>JAICTW010000488.1 GCA_025936195.1 Flavisolibacter sp. | reverse complement strand
GAAGGGAAAGAAAATTTGTGGTGCTAAAAGTTTTAAAGAATCCGCCTGTTTTTGACAGTGTCAACATGAGCACTTCCAAATTGTACATGAGCACCATGCTGAATACACTGGGCTATTACCGCGACAGCATTCATCCGTATTACACTATTGATACAGTTGAAGACCAGAAAAGAGTGACGGTAAACTTTGATGTGTATCCCGGTAAATTATTCAAGCTCGATTCCATCGCTTACAATCTTTTGGATTCGGTTCCGCATACATCACCCATTGATACACTTCAAAAACTAACGGTAAACTCTCTTGACCAGTCGGTGATTCACAAGGGTGATCCGTTTTCACAATATCTTATTTCAGCCGAATTGGACCGCATTACCGATCTGGCAAGAAATAATGGCTATTTAAGATTCAGCAAAGAGCAGCTTCTCGCGGTTTGGGACACAGTAGGAAGGTCTATTCTTACACCCACAACAGACATCACGGAACAATTAAGGCAATTAGAAGAATTGAGGAAAAAAAGGGAAAATCCTACTGCAGATCTGGAGATACGTTTACGACCCGAACCTGACACAGCACAACTGGCAAGATATCATATTGGCGAAGTAAGAATTTATCCGGATACAAATATTGATACCACGCTCAATGATGAATCGCGGAAAAAAGTGGAAGTCCTGACGAGAAATCATTACCGCTTTATTTCATACCAAAATCTTTTTAAGGCAAGAAAGCTGACGAAATTTATTTCTCTGAACCGGGGAGATTTGTATTCGCAACTGGCTGCTCAAAAGACACAAAGCCGTTTTAACCTTCCTGCCTGGAAATCGGTTACGCTTAACCAAATACCAAGACCCGGAACAGATACGGTGGACTTTGTACTTTTTTTAGTGCCTGCCAAAAAATACCGCCTCAATCTTGGTGTTGATGTGAGCAGAAATCAGAGCTATATTGTTGACCAGGGAAGCCTGCTTGGCCTCGGCGCGAATCTTACGCTAATCAACCGCAATTTTTCTAAAGCAGCCAACGTAGCTACTACTAATCTACGCTATGGAATCGAATTAGGTTCCAAGGTTAACAGAATTCAAACCCAACAATTTTTGCTCTCCAACAATATTCAGTTTCCAAGGTTGGTTCCGAAACTTCAATGGTTGCCCATTCCGCAAAAACAAAAGGACAGCGCCTCTACTTTTCTTTCTTTCAATTTGGGCTATACCGACCGTATTGATTATTACAGGGTATTTAGTTTAACTACATCATGGGCTTACGAATTTACCTGGAACAAAACGATATTAGGTATCCGTATTCCCAATGTGGAATATTATTTCCTGGAAAGAAGAAGCCAGTTGAATAAACTCATTGAAGCCAACCAATCCTATAAATTCATCTTTAATGATGGGTTGATCCTTTCATCGTTAATAAATGTTACCACCACAGGTGGCAAAAAATATGTTGGCAACGTTTTCAGATTTAGCGGTGAAGAATCCGGGTTAATAACCGGACCAATTTTGAGAGCCCTGTCTCACGATGCAAAAGTTTACCGTTTTATAAAGTTAGATGCTGAATTTGCTCAAACCCGCAAGATAGGGGCCGCCAGAAAAAGTGCATTTGCCTGGAGGGCTTTTGCAGGTGTTGGTTATGGGCTTCCCTTTTCAAATGAAGATGGAACAATAGACAGCACCAATGTGTACATGCCTTTCTTTCGCCAGTACTATGCAGGTGGTCCAAGCAGTATGCGGGCATGGGGACTGCGCAAATTAGGCCCCGGCTCCACAATAAAATCTTTTGACCGGGATGTGGCTCCGGAAAGGTTTGGCGATATGCGCTTAGAGATGAATGCTGAATTAAGAATTTATCTGACTAAACTTCTCGCAACCTATCCAATGGAAACAGCGTTGTTTACTGATGTTGGTAATGTTTGGTTCCTTCGTTACAACTCTGACTTTCCCAATGGTGAATTTAATTTCAATCGCTTAGGAAAAGACATTGCAGTTGGTGTAGGAACAGGACTACGTATAGATTTCGGCTTTTTGTTGGCTCGGTTTGATCTGGCATGGAAAGCGAAAGATCCCAGTCCTGCAGACAGTGCAGCACAAAACAAATGGTTCTATCACTGGAGGCCTGGTTTTAAAAGTCCTTATGGAGCACAGTTCCAGATAGGTATCAATTACCCGTTTTAGATTTTAGATCATCAACGCTTAGTTCATGCTCTTTACTACGTTCTCGAACTCCTCAATCGTCATTGCGTCTTTCAACAAAAAATTCCCGATACGTGTGCGGCATAAACTGCTTAAGTATCCACCACAACCCAAAGCTTCACCAAAATCATTCGCAAGACTCCGAATGTATGTACCGGTAGAACACACTACTTTGAATGCAACAACAGGTAATTCCATTTTTACAATTTCAAATTGAGAAATGGTAACCGGCCTTGCTTCTAATTTCACGTCCATTCCTTTTCGTGCAAGTTCATAAACCCTTTTGCCTTCTTTTTTTATAGCTGAATGAATGGGTGGTGTTTGCAGGATTGCTCCTGTAAATGTTTTTGCCGTTTGCAAAATTTGGTCTGTGGTTATATGATCGAAGGATTTAAAATTCTGTGGCTGGCTTTCCAAATCATAAGTGGGAGTAGTAGCACCAAGTGTAATGGTGCCTGTATATTCTTTTTCCTGCGCCATATACTCGTTGATCTTCTTCGTGAATTTTCCTGTGCACACAATAAGTAAACCGGTTGCCAAAGGGTCCAGGGTTCCGGCGTGGCCTACTTTTTTAATTTTAATGAGATTGCGGATCTTTCGTACAGCATCAAAGGAAGTCCACCGAAGCGGTTTGTTGATCAACAACATCTTACCTTCAACAAATTCATTATTCTGTTGCATGGCCGCAAATGTAAAAGATTCGCTTTGGTTAGAGATTTGCCTGCTGAAGGAGAAAATTTATTTTATAAAGAATATTGCGTCACGCTGAGGCGTAGAGAACGTTGAGATTTTTTTCTGCGAACTCCGGTTCTCTGCTCCAAAGTAGTTGCTTCGGAGTGTGAAATTAATTTGATTCAATGCGTGCCCTGAGATAAATTTTCAACCTTCTCGTCCGGCAAAATCAACTTCACATTCTTAAAGCTGATATTTTTCACCTCTTTGGGAATATATCCTCTGTCGGCGGAGATGGTGATGTCCTCAAAATAAATTTTTTGTACAGGCATTTCAGGCAAGCCGTTAATTGAAATGGCTGTTTTTGCACCGCGGCAAAAAACATTGGAGATAAAAAAATCTTCGAACTGCGGAACTTTATCAGTAGCTGTTGTTTTTACATCTTTT
>JAICTW010000225.1 GCA_025936195.1 Flavisolibacter sp. | reverse complement strand
GGCTTTTTGCAATCCTGCTTCGATGTGTTTCTCTCCGCCTATTTCCGTAATCTGCGATTCAACTGAAATGCCGTTCAATAACTTTTTTGCAACCACTCCTGCTGCCACTAAACCAACGGTCAATCTTCCGCTGAAATGGCCACCGCCGCGATAATCTTCGTTCTTGCCAAATTTTTCATGCGCAACAAAATCAGCATGTCCCGGACGTGGGATGGATTTTATTTTATCGTAATCGCCGGAACGTGTGTTTTTATTTTCGAACAAAATCGTCAGTGGTGCTCCTGTTGTTTTGCCATTGAAATAACCAGAAATAAAGATTGGTTTGTCATCTTCTTTTCTTGGCGTGGTACCTTTTTGCAAACCGCCTTTCCTTCTTTCCAGATCGGTTGTAAAATCGTCTTCGCTTAATGGCAAACCTGCAGGGCAGCCATCAATGGAAATTCCCACCATGGGACCATGCGATTCTCCGAAAATTGTTACTCTAAAAATTCGCCCAAAAGAATTCATGTACTTAATTATGATTTAAAGATACTGTTGCCTTTAGCTTTTGAAGATGTTCCCAAAATTGAGGATACGATTTATTTACGGCCTCCGCATCATCAATAACCACTTCACCACTTGCTTTCAACGCAGCTACTGCACAAGCCATGGCAATACGATGATCGTGACGGGAACTCACTATTGCACTCTTCACTGCTGTTCCACCTCTCACCAACATCAAATCATCCTGGAACGAAATTTCGATTCCCATTTTTTTAAATTCCTCCTGTAAGGTCAATGCTCTGTTGCTTTCCTTATGTGTTAAGCGATGAACACCTTCGATCACTGAAGTGCCTTCGCAATAGGAAGCCAATGCAACTAAGGGAGGAAACAGATCAGGACAGTCTGTTGCATTGAAATGAAAAGCTTTGCCGCGAGCCCCTGAAGGGGAGTTTGAAATTTCAATTTGCTTCTCAGTCACACTGATGTTGGCTTCACTTTGTATTAAGGCCTGTAGGATTGCTTTATCGGCCTGTGTTGAAAAAACATCCAATCCCTTTACCGCAATGTTTCCTGCAACAGCACCGGCCACCAACAAAAACGCAGCTCCGCTCCAATCCGCTTCAACAGTATAGTTGAAATTGTCGTGATTGAATTCTGCAATTGACCGGTTTGGAAAATAAAACTCCTCATAATTTTTATTTTCAGGAATCTTTAATCCAAAATCAGCCATTACTTTCAATGTCAAATCAATGTATGGCTTGCTGCTTAAGTTATTTACTTTGATCGTAACGTCACTTGCATCTGCAGCAGAATATGCAAATAACAACCCTGTAAGAAACTGAGATGATAAGCTTCCATCCACTTCAATGTTTCTCGGTTGTAATGGACCTTGGATAGTCAGCGGAAGAAATCCGTTGTGGCTGCTACATTTTACATTTAACGGCGGCAATACTTTGTCAAAAAAATCCAGTGGCCTTTTTTTCAAGCTTCCCTCACCTTTAACTGTTATTGCTTTATCACTTAAAGCAATAATCGGTGTGAACATTCTAATACTTAATCCGCTTTCGTGACAATTAACATCCCTTGTAATTGGTAAGATCCCCTCACTTTCTATATAAAGTTCATCATTCTTTACTTCAACAATAGGTGAGTCATTGTCCTCTACTAAAGCTCCTAACGCTTCTATTATTCCTATTGCTGCTTTATCGTCATCGGAAACACCTGGATTATGCAAAACTGTTTTTCCGCCTTTCAATAAAGCCGCTGCGCAAGCCCTTTGCATAGCGCTTTTGGAAGCCGGTGCCGTAATGATTCCTGAAATCTTCGATGGTTGTACAATTGCCTGCATTATAAGTTTTCGTAGAGTTCTTTAATTGAAATTTCCCTGATAAAAGCCTTCCCTATTTTTTCAAGCAGAATAAAATGGATGCTGTCTTTTGTTTTCTTTTTATCCATCTTCAGCACATTGATCACTTTGTCTTTATCAAATTCAGTGAAAGTTGGAAGTCCATATTGATCTAACAATCCAACCACACGATCAACATTTTTAAAATCGGAAAATTTTTTCGAAAGCTTGGATGCATAAGCCATTCCGATTGAAATTGCCTGTCCGTGAGAAAAGTCATACTGATTCTCCAATGCATGCCCAAGCGTGTGTCCGAAATTTAATAGCTTACGATCTCCTTTTTCAAATTCATCCTGCTGAACCACTTTCGTTTTCAACAAAGCATTTCTCTGAATCAGTGCACTCAATTCCTTTTTCTTTTTTTGATAAACCAAAAGATCACTTTGCTCCAATTGTCTAAACATCGCTGCATCTTTTATAGAAGCATGTTTGATGATCTCGGCAAAACCATTGCGCCATTCCTGGTCCGGTAGTGTTTGCAAAAGCGAAGGATCGAACAAAAGGAAAGAAGGCTGGCGAATAATGCCTACCATGTTTTTGTAAACACCAACATCAATCCCATTTTTTCCACCAATGGAAGCATCCACCATGGCCAGCAAACTTGTGGGAATAAATCCAAATGAAATGCCGCGCATGTAAATGGAAGCCACGTAACCGGTGATGTCTGTAACCACTCCCCCGCCAACTCCAATTAAAACAGTTTTACGATCAGCTTCCCTTTCAATCAACTGCCTGATGACGGAATCAACGGTTAATTGATTCTTGTGTTCCTCTCCTGCCTTTAAAACAATTACAGTTTTGCTTTTGAATTGTTTCTCCTGCGCAGCAAAAACGTTTTCATCCGTTATAAAAATGGTTTTAGCCGGACCAACAATTTCTTTGATCTGTGATATCCTTGCATCAAAATAATAATCAACCGAGCTATTGCTGAATCGAAAGACTTTCTTTTTCATCAGCTATTGAAAATTTTGGTTTGATGGCTGATGCTTTCCATGTGAACGGCATCAAAATATTTGGTGATGAATTCCTTGCTTAATCCCAATTTCTCTGCACGTTGGCAAGCCCTGTTCAATATTTCATTCCAGCGATTGGTTTGTAAAATGGTAATGTCATTTTCCTTTTTGTATTCTGCAATTTTTTCCGAAACTTTCATCCGCTGACTTAATATCTGCATTAATTCATCGTCCAGATGATTGATCTGGTGACGCAGCTTTTCCAAGGCCTGGTGAAACTCTTCGGAAGTCGTATTCTCTCTTCTCCAAACAATTTCATTGAGCATTTCGCCTAATTGCTCAGGAGTGATCTGTTGCTTCGCATCGCTCCATGCTTTGTCCGGATCAATATGCGATTCGATCATCAATCCATCATAGTCAAGGTCAATTGCTTTTTGCGCAACTTCTAATAAAATATCTCTTCTTCCGCAAATGTGAGAAGGATCGTTGATCATCAGCAATTCCGGATTGCGGCGTTTCATTTCAATGGCCAGGTGCCACATTGGTGCATTGCGGTATTCCGTATGACCATAAGAAGAAAAGCCGCGATGAATTAATCCAATTTCTTTCACACCCACTTTGGCAATTCTTTCCACAGCACCCATCCATAATTCCAGGTCGGGATTGATTGGGTTTTTAATTAACACTGGAACATTTGATCCACGCAATGCATCGGCCACTTCCTGTACACTAAATGGATTTACGGTTGTTCTGGCACCAATCCACAATACATCAATATCAAAATGCAAAGCATCTTCCACTTGCTTGCCCGTTGCTACTTCCACCGTCAATGGTAATCCGGTTAATTTTTTTGCCTGTTGCAGCCATGCGAGTCCCTTGGTGCCAACGCCTTCAAATGTTCCGGGACGTGTACGTGGTTTCCAAATGCCGGCACGAAGCATATCAACCTTTCCGGTTGCAGCTAATCGTTGGGCGGTTTCAATTACCTGTTCTTCAGTTTCCGCACTGCATGGACCGGAAATGATCAACGGTCTTTTTTCCCATGCCAGTTGTGCAGCGTTTTTCACAGTTTCTGTTGCTTGCATAATTTTCGTTTTGAGTGGTTGTTATGATTTTATTGCTTGTTGTTTTTATTGTTGGTTATTATTTTTTGATCTTGCTCATTTAGTTCTTTATTACTTTCTCTTTTTGTTTTGGTTTTTAGGTGTAATACAGAATTGGCCTTATGATTTAGAGTTTCACTTTGTTTATGTTTATTTTATGTACCTATCTGCATTACTACTATTTGGCTTCTGTTGTGTCACTCACTTGTACGCTTTGCAATTCTATTCGGCATATTCAACGTGCACTACTCCTTTCAACAGTTCTTTTAATTCGATAAACCCACCCCAGTCGTTTATAATTCAGTCTCTCTCAATTTCTCCCCTCCAGGGAGGGGAAGGTTTACAAAAGCAGTTCGCTTCAACACCGTCAACTCTAACGTTACTTCATTTTTTAACCTCTTCAACTTTAAGACATTTAATAGCTATAAAGTTTCTTCGAAAAGCTGGCATCTGTGCTAAGCATCCCCTCCTTGGAGGGGCAGGGGTGGGTTTTCCACCTTCATTCTCTTTCTGTTAATCAATTCCCCTATCCCATGTGCTTGTTCATAATTCTCAATCCAATTTCGGATTTCCCTTACTACAGCTTCCACTTTATTAACAACAAGCAAAGCGTCAAAACGCAAAAAATTCACTCCTAATGTTTCAAGTTCTTCTTGTCTGATCGCATCTTTCAACATCACCCTGTTATCTTCATGAGTAATCCCATCCACTTCAATTGCCAGCTTTAATCCCTTACAATAAAAATCAACAATGTAGTTGCCGATTGGTCTTTGTCTGTCAAAATCATAATTCATCATCTTTCCATTTTTTATTTCATTCCAAAGTTTCACTTCAGAAAACGTCATATTCTGACGAAGCTTCTTTGCCAGTTCTTTCAACCTCGGATTGTATGGAATGATATCTTTTTTCATTTACTTAATTATTTTTTTAATCTTATTCGCATTTACCATCAACTCTTCCAAATACTCATAATTCTCTTTCTCCAGACAAGCCTTAAACTTTCTCAACTGGCTAATGTGTTCATTCAAAACATCCAGCACATTTTCCCGGTTCTGCATAAAAATGGAAGCCCAGGTGAGGGGGTTACTTTTTGCCAAACGCACCGTGCTTTCAAAACCACCGCTTGCCAACTCAAAGATCGCGTCCTCTTCTCTTTCTTTTTCGAGTACTGTATTCGCCAGTGCAAATGAAGTGATGTGCGAAATATGGCTCACATACGCTACGTGCACATCATGAGCTTTTGCATTCATATAAACCAAATGCATTCCCAGTTGACGGTAGATATTTTCAACTAATTGCACCGCATCTTTATCGGCTTCTTCCTTATTGCAAATAACAACGGCCTTACCATCAAAGGCGCCGTGCACCGCAGCTTCAGGTCCGCTGTATTCTGGTCCCCACATAGGATGCGTTGCTACAAAACGATTTCTTTTTGGATGATCTTTTATCACTTCAATAATTCCTTCCTTGGTTGAACCGCCATCCATCACTACCTGTTTATTTACTCTATCTAAAACAGATGGCAATAATTTTTCAACAGCATCAACAGGTACGGCCAAAAAAATCAAATCAGATTCCTCGACGGC
>JAICTW010000732.1 GCA_025936195.1 Flavisolibacter sp. | reverse complement strand
ATTCACCCTTTGTCTGGCTATTAGCCTTTGGAGTTGCCAATCGGCTGCCACTAGTTCCAAAAAACCGCGGAAAGATACCGTCCTAAGTATTGCCCAACCTCCTTCTTTAAGTCCTGCGGAGTACAAGAAATATCACAACATGGTAAGCGATTTCGTCGAAAAAAATTTATCGGCGAGATATTTCAATGGCGGCATTCTGGTTGCCAAGGATGGCGTGCCGGTTTATGAACGTTACACCGGATTCAGCAATTTGCGGACAAAAGATTCCATGACTGCAGAAACGCCGATGCAAATTGCCTCCACAGGAAAAACTCTTACTGCCGGAGCTATTTTAAAATTAGTGCAGGAAGGAAAGCTTAACCTGGACGACTCTCTCGGAAAGTTCTTTCCTAATTTTCCTTATCAGGGTGTAACGGTAAAGATGTTGCTCAATCACAGAAGCGGCTTACCGAACTATCTGTATTATTTTGAAGAGCATAAATGGAAAAGAAATCTGCCGGCTACCAATGAAGATGTACTCCGGACTTTATACGAATGGCATCCTCCTCTGACAAGCTTAACAGGAAAGCATTTCACCTATTGCAATACCAATTATGTTTTGCTTGCGCTGATCATTGAAAAGGTAAGCGGAGTGCCTTATCCTAAATTCATGCAGGATAATTTTTTCGCTCCTTTGCAAATGACGCATACGTTTGTAAAAACACAGGCCGATTCAGCCACTGTAGTTTATTCATACAAAGCTAATGGCGGATTATGGCCTCCTGATTTCTCGGACGGACCTTATGGTGATAAAAATATTTATTCTACCTGCCGTGATCTTTTAAAATGGGACCAGGCCTTGTATGAAGGAAAGATCATCCGAAAAGATCTGCTGGACTCTGCTTTTACAGGCTACAGTTTTGAAAGACCAGGAATTAAAAATTACGGGTTGGGCTGGCATTTGCTGCTGCTTCCCAATCATAAAAAAGTTATTTATCACAATGGTAAATGGCATGGATTCACTTCTGCTTTTGCACGATTGACCGATGAACATGTCACTATCATCATGACTTCGAACAAATACAACATGGGTGTGTATGCGATGTCAAAAAAAATGTACAACCTTTTTGGGCCCTATGATGGAAGGAATGATGATTCCAACGATGATGAAGGCGGCGGCAAATAAAGATTCAACTCTTCTATTTCAGATCATTGTATTTTGCTGAAGTACTAAGTACTTTGCTTACAAATTTATTTCGTGTATCTGCTTAATGCACAACAAATCAAAGCATGGGATGAATATACCATTCAGCACGAACCGGTTTCTTCCATTGATTTGATGGAACGTGCTGCTACGGAATGTGTGAAATGGATTGAGCAACGGCAGTGGCAAAAAAGATCATTCAAAATTTTTTCAGGAAAAGGAAACAATGGTGGCGATGGATTGGCTATTGCACGTTTGCTTTTTGAATTGAATTATCCGGTTACGGTTTATATACTTGAATCAGGAAGACCGGGTTCCGAAGATTTCAGGACCAATCTTCAACGATTGGATGAAACCGGATTGAAGGAACTTCATTTCATACAATCCAAAGAAAATTTCCCTCTGATCAATACCAACGATGTTTTGATTGATGCCTTATTTGGTTCAGGATTGAATAAACCATTGCAAGCTCTTTCTGCTGAATTGGCTGAACATATCAATCATTCAAAGGCATTAGTTGTCTCCATTGATCTCCCGAGCGGATTGTTCATAGATAAATCTTCAAAAGGAAATGTCGTTGTCGAAGCCGATCATACACTTACATTTCAATGTTACAAACTGGCATTGCTGATGCAGGAGAATGCCTTTGATGACACCCGCGTTCCCTGCCAACCGGGCCGTGTCCACCAGGTACTGATTAGGATTCCCGTTGTAAGTCTTGATGATGTTGGTCATCCAGTTGGGCGCGGTTGACGCATATTTTTGAAAACTGT
>JAICTW010000464.1 GCA_025936195.1 Flavisolibacter sp. | reverse complement strand
GATATTTTAGTATTTCCGCAGCTATTAAAAATCCTATCTTGCGAGCCGTGTTATGGAAAAGTTCATCGTTTCAGCCAGAAAATACAGACCGCAGACTTTTGATACCGTAGTTGGTCAGGGGCACATTACCACCACTTTGAAAAACGCCATCAAAAATCACCAGTTGGCCCATGCATTTTTATTTTGCGGCCCTCGTGGTGTGGGAAAAACCACCTGTGCAAGGATCCTGGCAAAAACCATTAATTGCGAGCATCCCACCGCTGATGGTGAAGCCTGCAATCAGTGTCATTCCTGTAAATCGTTTAATGAAGGAACTTCTTTGAACATCCATGAACTCGATGCTGCCTCTAACAATTCGGTGGATGATATCAGAAGCCTGGTGGAGCAGGTACGCTTTGCACCGCAGGCCGGCAAATACAAAGTGTATATCATTGACGAGGTGCACATGCTTTCGCAATCCGCTTTCAATGCATTTTTGAAAACACTGGAAGAGCCGCCACCTTATGCCATATTCATTCTGGCAACAACGGAGAAGCATAAAATCCTTCCCACGATTTTAAGTCGCTGCCAGATTTTTGATTTCAAAAGAATCACAATTCAGGATACGGTAGAACATCTGCAGGGCATTGCCGATAAAGAGCACATTAAAACGGAAGAAACAGCACTGCAACTGATTGCTCAAAAAAGCGAAGGCTGCATGAGGGATGCACTGAGCATTCTTGATAAAATTGTAAGTTTCACCAATGCAGAAGTGAGTTATGAAAACACAATTGAGCATCTGAACATTTTAGATGCCGATTATTATTTCAGGCTTATGGATTGCATGCTCGATCAGGACCTTGCCGGCGCTATGTTGTTGTATGATGATATTGATAAAAAAGGTTTTGAAGGCGATATGGTGCTGAATGGATTCTCAGAATTCATCCGCAATCTTTTGATCTGTAAAGATGAACGTGTGGCAGGCCTGCTGGAAGTAGTGGAAAGCTTCCGGCAACGATATGCAGAAACAACAAAAAGAACTGAGGCCGGTTACCTCGTTTCAGCATTGAATATTTTAAATGAAGCAGAGATCAACTACCGTGCAGCAAGGAACAAACGCCTGCATGTGGAGTTGGCGCTTATTAAACTTTGTTATTTAAGACAGGCTTTGGAACTTACGTCCAACGGAACTTCTATTGATAAAAAAAAAATAGTTGACACGGCAAAAGCAGTTGCTTTTAAAACCATTCAGCCCATTGCTTCAGTACCTGTAAAGACGGAAATAAAAACAGCTTCACAACCGAAAGCAATTCCGGAACCCGCAGCCGCTAAATTGATCATTGAAACGAAGGCAGAAAAGAAACCTGCTGCCACTCTAAAGGAACCGGCAAATACGTACCACACCAATGGAAATAGTAACGGTAACGGAAATGGCAAGATCAAATTAGGTTCACTGGAAGCGCTTCGAAAAAAAATAAAAGAGGAGAACTGCAGCGGTGAAGAAGTTATTGATCATCCCCTGGAATTAAGCAAACTGAAAAATGCCTGGAATCGTTTTATTGATCAATTGAAAGAAACAAAGAATCCTGCCTGGACCAGTTTTGAGCTGGCGCAACTTTCTATTAAGGACGCCAACAGTTTTGAAGCCATTGTTGACAACAATATTCACCAGAAATTTCTTGAATTCGAACGTAATAAGGTTTCTGAATTTTTACAGGCAGAATTATGCAACCGCCAATTGCAGTTTGGCATTGTGCTGATTGAAGGGCAGAAAGAAACTGTTCTGACCGATTTACCTCTTTCCTCAAGAGAGCAATACCAAAAGATCGTTGAGCAGTATCCATTGATTAAAGAATTAAAAGAGCGGTTGCGGTTGGAGCTGGATTATTGAGATTAAGAGTTATCACGAGAATATTTTAGGTACGCAGAGAACGCGGAGTCCCGATAGCTACCGGGAGCAGAGAACGCAACGATTTCCCTTGCGATCTTTGCGTTCTTCTTTGTGCTCTTTGCGGCGCTGAAAACTCTTCCAATAAATGACTATTGAATATTGTAATGACATTTACACAATGTTCAATAAAGCTCTGAACGATGCAGTGAGTGACACAAGCGAAGACGATAGTAGCAATACAGCTAAGAACATAATTCAACTTCATTTTAAAAGCCGCTCCAATAACAATAAAACCTCCACAATTCCCTCCCACCAAACCTTTTCTTTTCGAGAATGAAAGGAAGCTATGCCCTAAATTCATTTATTTAACTCTATCTTCCGCTTCTGCTGCGCTTTCCTTGTAAATTCTTTGCAAAGAAACTCCGCATTAACAAAGCCTTACCTCAATTTTGTCCTGTTCAAAAAACTTCTGTGGAAAAGCAAATCTTTCAAACCGACTCATCCAATCGCTGGCAACGCTTTAAATGGGGCAGCCGCACTTTATTATTGCTGATACCGATTGCTTTACTGGTTTTGATTGCGTGGTTCCTGACGGAGCAATACCCAAACATTCCCCAGTTTACTTACCGGCAAGCTATTGGTATTGGTAAAGAAAATTTTCTTTCCAAGAATAGTTTGCTTGCTAAAAAATACAAGGGCTTTCGCCAGTTCATTGATCAAAAAGAAGTAACAAACAAAGCGCCATACAAAACAAGAGGAGCGGCAGCCTTTCGAAACATTGCCAACAGCCAAACACCCGTGCCCATCCGTTCGGCTTTTTATGTAACCTGGAGCGATAATTCCTTTGCTTCCCTTCAGCGCAATATTCATAAACTAAATCTGCTTGTACCCGAATGGCTGTTCATCAATCCTAAAACCGATAGCATCATTACCACCATTGACAACAAAGGTTTTGCGGTAATGAAAAATGCCGGCGTAAGTATTGTGCCTATGCTTTCTAATTTCTTTCCCGACGATAAAAAATTTCATGGAGAAGCAATTCATAAGATCATTCATAATGCAGAAAAGAAGGAGCGTTTAATTCGCAGCTTAATTTCCATTCTTGAAAAAAATAAACTTCAGGGTGTAAATATTGACTTTGAAGAATTACAGGAAACATCCGATGAAGCATTTGTTGCCTTTCAAAAAGAACTTTATGAAAAGCTTCATGCCAAACATCTTTTGGTAACACAGGATGTCATTCCTTTTAATGAAGATTATAATTACCAGTCTTTGTCCCACTATAACGATTATTTGTTCATCATGGCTTATGATGAATTTTCAGCAGGATCGAAGCCGGGACCGATTGCAGAACAGAAATGGATTGAGGCTGCCGTTGACGAAGCGGCAAAAAAAATTCCTTCAGAAAAAATTATTTTAGGACTGGGAGCTTATGGTTACGATTGGCCCAGGGAAGAAGAACCCGATCCAAACGATGTCACGGTGCTCACCTACCAAACTGCGTTGTCCACAGCAAAAGAAACACAGGCCCAAATAAAGTTTGATGATGATTCCTACAATCT
>JAICTW010000352.1 GCA_025936195.1 Flavisolibacter sp. | reverse complement strand
TTACTTCAATCAGGTGCCGATAAAATTTCAGTGAATACGGCTGCATTTCAAAATCCTCAATTGATCAATGCTATTGCCAATGAAGCAGGAAGTCAATGCGTAGTTCTTGCTATTGATACAAAGAAAGAAGAGGATGGAGAATGGTACGTGTATTTGAACGGAGGAAGAACAAAAACAAATGCAAAATGTTTTGATTGGGCAAAACAAGCCGTTGATTTTGGTGCAGGCGAAATTTTATTGACTTCAATGAACCATGACGGAACCAAGACAGGTTTTGCTTTGGACATTACGAAAAAATTATCCGAAGAACTTTCCATTCCGGTAATTGCTTCAGGAGGTGGAGGAACGATGGAGCATTTTGCCGATGTTTTTCTAAATGCTCATGCAGATGCAGCACTGGCGGCGAGTGTTTTTCATTTCAGGGAAATTGAAATCCAGGATTTGAAAAGGTATTTGGCAGAGAGGAATATTGTGGTGAGAATGTAGCGGCAGTATTTTAAGAGAAAAAAAAGCTACTTTATGAATAGTTGAAAACAATAGTGAATCTTGTAAAAGCAAGGGCTGCGTGCAGCTTCCTTCTCCAGCTGGTGTGGAAGTTAGAGGGTGAGGTTGCAACTACCAACAAAAGAACTGTTGAAATCAGTAGTGAACGTCCAATGAAATGATAAGAATTACAGAAAGTACAATCCCGATAGCTATCGGGAGCGACGCAACAGAAGTCTCATAGTAGTAGAGAAGATTGGTACATAAAAAATCACTGTATTATTCAGCCACTTCACCTTCTTTTCTTCACATTCCTTTCTGTTCAATACTCATTTAGATTTTATTTTTTTCATTGCCTTTTAAAACATCCATCAAAAAGAAAGCCGCCGCAGTAGAACCGCGCCGGCTTTTGTTGGAGTTAGAAATGAGAGATTAAAAATTAACCGAATAAACCACCTTTTTTCAGGGATCTTACACCCTCTGCTATTTTGAATCCGTTTTGATAAATTTCAATCTTATAATTTCCTGTCTGGAAATGATCCTGACGTAATGGTATCTGAACTGATTTGCGTGTGCCTTGTTCGTACTGAACGGTTGTTTTATACGTATATGGTCTGTCGCCATCATTACGTGTTGTCAGAGTTGCGCTGCCGGAAGGATCAGTAATTACTTTACCATCGGGGCCCGTAACGATCACATATAAATCGGCAGGACCTGAACGTGCTACACGATTCTCAACATCGAAAGAAACGACCAGTTTGTCTACCCTTTTGGCAGTGCTGGTAGTTTTTTCTTTGCCATTACGTTTTTCGTTAAGCGGAGTTATTTGAATATTCGATGCTGAAAAAGTAGAAGCCACATCAACCGTTTGTGCCAGTTCATCTTTTTCGGCAGTTGTAGTTTGCAAATTGGTTTGCAAAACCTGCTTTTCAGTTGTTAACTGAGTATTGTTAGAAGCCAGCACCTGGTTTTCGCCGGTAAGTCTTGCATTTTCAGCTTCAAGGTTGGCAATGGTTTGATTCAATTGTGCAATCAAAGCCTTTGCTCTTCTTACATCTGCATCACTTGCATTTTTCTTATTTAATAAGCTGGTGATCTCAGATTTTAATTTACCAATCTGTGAATTGTTATCAGCTGCCTGATTTTTTAAAGTGTTGTTTTCACCAGTCAGGGCGTCCAGTCTTTGCAAGGTCAAAGAATATAATGCCTGTGCAGAATCTCTTGCAGTCATGGCTTGTGTAACCGCAACAGATTTTTCCTGAATGGTTTTGTCTGATTCATTTTTGCTGTACAGGAAATAAGCCCATGTACCTAAAAGAGCTACAGCCAAAACACCAATGATTATGTTTTTGGTGGTGTTGTTGGTTTTTCGTTCTACCCTGGTGGTAGTCTGCGAATTTTCAGCAGAGGGATAGTTTGTATTTGCCATCATGTAGGTTTTTTGGTTAAACGATATTTGATTTTTTTAGAGTCAGGTTGAAACTTATTTTTGGATTTTCTGCACCAGTTTCTAAAACCGTGCCAGAAAAATAATCGTTTGATTTTGAATTACAAAAGCAATGACCGCAGAAAAGATACTTACCGATTTACAAAAACGCAACTTTAAACCTGTTTATTGGCTGGAAGGTGAAGAGGAATTTTTCATTGATCAGGTTATTCAGTACGCAGAAAATAAGATTTTATCAGAGGCAGAAACAGGCTTTAATTTGTCTGTGTTTTATGGTAGAGATGTGGCCTGGCCTGATTTAATCAACACTTGCAGAAAGTATCCCATGTTCTCGGACCTTCAGGTAGTTATCCTAAAAGAAGCACAGAGCATGAAGGATATTGAAAGGCTGGAAAACTACGTGGAGAAACCCCTTGCCTCCACTTTGTTATTTGTTGGTTATAAAGGAAAAAAAGTGGATGGCCGCACAAAGCTTGCAAAATTGTTAAAAGACAAAGCTGTTCATTTAACGACAAAGAAGCTCTATGACAATGAACTTCCCGAATGGGCAGGTAATCTGATCAAATCAAAGGGATATAGCATTACCAACAAAGCTTTGTTTTTATTGATTGATCATATTGGTAATGATTTGAGCCGTTTAAATAACGAGGTCAATAAGCTGATATTAAATCTTCAACAGCGGAAAAATATTACAGAAGATGATGTAGAAACTTTTGTCGGCATCAGCAAGGATTTCAATGTTTTTGAATTGCAGCAGGCTATTG
Source organism: Flavisolibacter sp. (assembly GCA_025936195.1). The sequence continues at coordinate 1,626 of JAICTW010000352.1, read as the reverse complement.
CCAGTAAGGATCTGTACAAAGCCATTCGCATCATTCAATATTTTGAATCGAATCCAAAGGCGGCGCCTATACAATTGATCTTTCCTTCGCTGTATAATTTTTTCAGTAAAGTGCAGATGATCTATTCCGTTCCTTCTAAAGACGAAAAATCCATAGCGGCTGCAATAGGCGTGAATGCTTTTTTTGTTCGTGATTATTTGCGGACGGCAACAAAATTCAGCAGCCAGGAAATTGAAAAACTTTTACTCTTGCTGCACCAGTACAATTTAAAAGCCATTGGTGTGAACAATGCCGGAAGCTCTGATGCCATGCTATTGAAAGAAATGGTGGTGAAGATGATTGCAGCGTAATGGGAAATTGCAGAAGGTGTAAGTCTTTAATGTAGTTTAATTTGAGTTTAACGAAAATAATTTAGAGTAAGTCTTTTGGGCCAATCTGCATTACTACTATTTGACTGCGGTTGTGTCACTCCCGATAACTATCGGGATTGTATGTTCAGAAATTCTATTCGACACTTGCGAAGCTCACTACTGACTTCAACACTCTTTTAGTACAAGAGTTTTTAACCATGCAAAGAATTTTCTTGAACAAGACAAAGGAATTTCTCTTTTGAATTTGCTTTTTTCCTTTCATTCTAAAGTGCTGCCAAGCTATTTCCCTTATCTACAGCCAATTGTTTTTTCAATTCATCCAAAGAAGAATATTTCTCTTGATCACGAAGAAACTTTTTTACCGTTACACGAATCGTTTTACCATAAATCTCTTTATCAAAATCAAAAATATTGGTCTCAATCCGTTCGTCTGAATTTTCAAGCGTAGGTCTTGTACCAACACTGAGCATGCCTTTATATTTTCTGCCGTCCACATCAGCATAAGCCGCATAAACGCCATGACCTAAATGAATTTTGTCCGGATCAGTATATTGCAAATTGGCGGTAGGATATCCAAGCTTTCGTCCCAACTGATCTCCCTTTATAACAACTCCTTCGAAAAAGAAATCATAGCCAAGCAATTTATTGGCTGTTTCAACATCGCTTTGTAATAATGCATTCCTGATTTTTGTGGAACTCACGGCTACTTCATCTAAAAGATAACGGGGAATTTCCAGTAAACGATAATTGTATTGATCCGCTTTTTCGGCCAATAACATAAAATTTCCCTGCCGGTCCTTTCCAAAATGGTGATCATATCCAATAATAATTGTATGCGGATGAAACCTTTCAATCAGGAAATTTTCAATATACTGATTGGCAGATTGACCGGCGAACTGCCGGTTAAAAGGGACAATCACCAGGTGATCAATTCCGGTTTTGGCAAGCAGCTCTATTTTCTCTTCGGGAGTATTGATCAATTGCAAATGTTCATTGGGCTTTACTATTTTTCTCGGATGAGGATCGAAGGTTATGATGACAGCTTCTCCATGTACCGATTTTGCTTCTCTTACTAAAGCATCAATGATTTTTTTATGGCCTTCATGAACTCCGTCAAAAGTGCCGATGGTAATCACAGCATTGGTGAAACGCGGAAGGTCCGCAATGGAACGATGAACCTGCATGGCCGCTAAGATAGTTCACAAGTTTACATGTTTGCGAGTTCACAAGTTAGACCGCAATAATTTAAAGACAT
>JAICTW010000056.1 GCA_025936195.1 Flavisolibacter sp. | reverse complement strand
TTTTGGTGCTCTTTTCCTCATCGGTATGTCAATTTCAATGATAAGGTCATCAAAACAGATCTTTCAAAAAATCATTTTGCTTTCTGCTGTTACAACGATATTTATATTTTATTTACTCAACTCCAACTTCTATCCACAACTCTTAACTTACCAGGGAGGAAATGAATTAGCCTTTGAAACGCGGAATAAAATTGATCCGAAAAATGTTTTCATCTGGCCGGGCATTTACAATCCTTCTTACCAGTTTTACACCAAGGAATTGAAAAAAGATTTTTCGGATTCTGTGCTTCAACAAAACCATCCTGTTTGGGTGTTAATAGACCGAAGTACTTTGCCGCAGCTAAAAGAAAAAAACCTTCCTGTTTTGCAGAAGTACTCTCATTACGATTACAACATTGGCACCATGAGCTTGAGATTCATTAATCCAAATACAAGAAAGCAAACATTAGATAGTTTGTTTTTGGTAAGAGTGAAATGATTACTTCACTTCAACTTCATAAAACGGACTGGCAAAAGTTGGTCCCATAGAAGGCTGATCGAAAGAGAAAATCAATTTGTATTTGCCCACAGTTGCAGGTAGGGAAATTTCAATATCTATATTCTTTTTAAATCCAGGTGGAAGTTCCTTCTCCATAACCGGAATGTTCGCCGATGTTTTATGATCGTTTTTTGATTTGAAAAAAGTATAATTCAAAAACAAATTCTCACCATTAATGGAATAGCTGAAAGGATTGGATAATTCTAAATTGACCTTTATTTTTTGTCCTGTGCTACCAGTATTTATTTTATTGAGCCAGGAAATTTTTAATCCCGCTATGGCTTTGAACGAATCTACCTTATGAAGAAAGGTGGGAACATAAGGGCTCTTTACTTCGATATCCGTTCCTGCTATTCGAATGTTTCTTTCTGCATAAACCGTTTTGTCATTGAACGCTTCATGATCCTGCAAGTTGTAATTGTTCTTACGATAATAAACAGAAGAATAACAAGTGCTCAGTTGATCGGGATGATAATACAAATACAATGAAGGATAGGTATAATTATCCACGAAGACAACAGGAGTTCCAGCGGCATGTTTATACAAACTGTCAGCCCATTGGTGTGAATAGATCTGCACCTGGAAGCGGTCAATATTTTTTGCAGGAGAGTTGGGAATAGCAATTAACAATCGTGCAGCGAGAACTAAAAAAATATTGATGAAGCACAATCGTAAAAATATTTTTCTTAATTTCTCCGTTGCCCTTTCAAGCAGATCTAAAACCAAAACAACAAATGAAATTCCTGCAACTAATGTCCAGTGCGGCTCAATATTTTTTTTGAATGAACTTAAAAAGAAAAAAAGCAACACTCCAAAAAATGTAAACACATGTGCCCTGAAATAAGTTTCTGCGTGTATCCTTTTTTTCAAAATTGCTATCAATGCAACCACGGTGGTAAATGGTCCAAAAATCAATAACTGTCCTAAAATATAATTGGTTGTTTTGTCAAGGCTGTAACTTCCCTGGCTTCTTTCAAAAAGATGATACCGCACCGTTGGCCAATCATGCTCATATTGCCACCAGAGATGTGGAACGAATGCAGCAATGACTAAAATAACCGCTATCCATGCTGATCTTTTCAAGATCAACTTCGGATTGGATAAAAATGTAAAGAACACCGGCAATATGCCGTGGTATTTGCTGTAGATCAATCCGGCGATGCATGCTGACAAAAAAATAGTGTTCAAAAAATTATCTTGTTGCAGGTACAATTTATACGCATAAAAAAATAAGGCAGTGAAAAATAAAAGCGATGGATCGGGTGTGGTTACAAAACTGTAAATATGAAAGATCAGCACCGAAGCAAAAACAACAATATACCTTTTGACATTCTGCAAGCGATTGGGCAAGGCTTTGAAACCAAAATAAATAGTAGCTGCAGAAAGCAAAACTGTACCGAATCGTGTAAACAAATAACCATGGCCAAACAACTCGCCCAGCTTAATGGACAATGCCACCATCGGCGGATGATCAAAATAACCCCATTGCAAATGGCGTGAGTAGGTCCAATAGTACGCTTCATCTCCATCAATGCCGGTGAAAATAGCTTGCAGAATATTTACAGCAAACCATATCAGGATGAAATAAAATAAAGGCTTATAATTTTTCCGGGAAGATGAAAGCATTATAAAAACAATGCGTCAAAACTACAGTTTGAAAGGGAAGTTCGGTTTGATTATTTTCGATCTTTCACAGGTATTACCAATTTCAATCCCGACCATATTTCATCCACTGCACAAACTTTAATATCTACCAATCCATTCTTCAAAGCAAGATTTCGAACCACATCTTCTGTAATATCCGTTTGAACTTTGGAAGATTTCTTTGGCCATGAAATCCAGATCATTCCACTTTGTTCGACCTGATTCTTTAGTTTGCTGATGTCTTTTGCCAATTGCTTTTCCTGTGTTGCGAAGTAATGAATGAAATCAACTTTGTGTTTGTTGATAACCTTTACTTCGGCGGGAAAATCGGTGAATAAATTGAAATAATATTCAGGCTGATTGTACAAAGAAATTCTAAAACCTTCTTTGATGCCTAACTTTTTGACGAGTGGCGTTCCTGAATAACCGGCTGGCATTTTATAAAGTTGAGAAAAATTACAATCCCAGTTGCGCACTGATCTCCAGCATCCGGTCCAATGATTTCTTTGCCTGCATTCTTAGTTCTTCATCCATCAAAATTTCTGGCTGTTCATATTTCATGCACAGATATACTTTTTCCAATGTATTCCGTTTCATGTGCGGACAATCATTGCAGGCACAACTGTTATCCGGCGGTGCAGGAATAAAGGTTTTATCAGGAGATTGTTTCACCATCTGGTGAAGAATGCCGGCTTCTGTGGCTACAATAAATTCTTTATGCGGTGTGTTACGGGTGTAAGCCAACAACTGAGTTGTTGATCCAATAAAATCCGCCAGGCGCAATACCGGCTCTTCACATTCAGGATGTGCAATTACTTTAGAATTTGGATGGCGAACTTTTAACCGGGTAATTTTTTCAAGACTGAAAATTTCATGCACCATGCAGGCTCCATTCCACAACAACATATCCCTTCCGGTTTCTTTATTCACCCATGCGCCCAGGTTTTTATCCGGGGCAAAAATGATCTTCTGGTCTTTAGGCAGGCTTTCCACAATGGCTTTGGCATTGGAGCTGGTGCAAATGATATCACTCAAGGCCTTTATGCCTGCGCTGCAATTGATGTAAGAGATCACAATATGATCCGGATGTTGCTCCCTGAATTTTTTAAACAATGGCGGTGGACAGGATTCACTCAAAGAACATCCTGCCTTTAAATCGGGTATAACCACCTTTTTAGACGGATTAAGGATCTTGGCTCCCTCAGCCATAAAGTGTACACCGGCAAACACGATCATGTCTGCATTGGTCTTAGCAGCCTGCTGAGCCAATCCCAAAGAGTCACCAATATAATCGGCGATGTCCTGAATGTCCGGTTCCTGGTACAAATGAGCAAGAATGATTGCATTCTTTTCTTCCTTTAATTTTTCAATCTCGGCAAACAGGTCAAGTGTTGGATCAATGTCCACGTCTAAAAATCCCTTTTCTTCTATTTCAATTTTCGCTATCAACATTTCCTTATCCATATAATAATATATAGTATTCTTATTTTTTTAAAAAGAGTCTATTACTATTAGGGCTGTGAATTGGTGGAGAAATCATTTTTTCAAAATTTTGTGGAATCAAATTTCACGCTTATCCACAGAAAAAACTCCGGCAATTCACAGCAAAGGTATTGCAGCAGCTTAATTCGCGAAGCATATTAACACCTATGTGAATTGCAAAGGCCTTAATAAAAAAATGGTCTTTTGAAAATTTTTGAATGTGAATTAGGTAAGGGAAATCTCCTACTTTATTCCAAACAAAATTCTTAACTGGCTGAATCAAAAACTTTCTTCCGAACTCTTAACGTTCCATGTCACAGTTTCACAAAGTTTATCAACACCAATAACGAATAATCCACAGAAGAAACGGGAACGCGTTTGGTTGGCTTCCATTTCGATTGCCAACAAAAATGTAAAATCTGCACAGGCCGGAAAATGAAAGGTTTACTAAAGATGAAACCCTCGAATTTTGTGGCTTTCATGGGTTTTCCACATTTTGTCCATAGATGGAATTGCCCTATTTTCGCCATCCAATTTTAAAGAGAACACCACCAAGTCATGTCAGTTATCCAAAAAATTAGAGACAAGTATGCCCGCTGGGCGGTTATTGCGATTGCTATTTCCCTGATCGGTTTCATTATGATGGATGCCTTTGCAGGAAAGGGAAGCTTTTTTAATAACAGAGGCAGCAATACTTTAGGCAAAGTAAATGGTACCGCTATTGACCGAATAGAGTTCGATAAAAAAATGCAGGTGCTCGGGGGCAATGTTCCCGAAGAACAAAAAGCAGGTCTCATTAATGAGCTTTGGAATTATGAAGTGTCCCGCATTCTTGTAAATAAACAAGCCGAAGAATTAGGATTGACTGTAACTGAAAAGGAGTTATCCGGTATTTTATATGGAAATAATCCTCCTCAATTCATTGCTCAATATTTTACCGATCAAAGTACCGGTAAGTACGATGCAATTTCTGCACAAAAAGAAATCAACAATCTTTTAAAAAGAAGAACACCGGCTGACCAATATAATTATTTCAGCGAAAACATCGAACTACTCAAAAATCAGCGGTTGATGAGCAAGTACATGAACCTGCTGACGAATACCATCTATTATCCCAAATGGTTTTTGGAAAAGAAAAATATTGACAATAGCCTGATCGGTAAAGCATCGTATGTAATGGTGCCTTATTCATCCATTGTAGACAGCACCGTTAAAATATCAGATGATGAAATAAAAGATTACATGAAAGAACACAAGGACGAGTTTAAGAAAGATAAAGAAACCCGTTCTATTGAATATGTTCTTTTCAGCACAGCACCAAGTGCAGCCGACAGCGCAGCCGCTAAAAAAGAAATAGAAAATCTGAAACCGCAGTTTCAGGCTTCAACCGATCCCGGTTCATTTGTAAATCAGCAAAACAGTGCTATTCCTTTTGATAACGCTTATTATGCCAAATCGCTGATTCAGGTTCCTGCAAAGGATTCCATTTTTGCTACGCCGGTAGGTCAGGTTTACGGACCTTACCTTGATGCCAGCAATTATGTTCTGGCTAAAGTGGTTGATGTAAAGAGCTTGCCTGATTCTGTAAAATGCAGACATATATTAATAGGTACAGTGGATATGCAAAGCGGCCAGCCAACAATGCCGGACAGCATAGCCAAGGCTAAAGCCGACAGCATAGCAACTGCTATAAGAAACGGTGCCAGCTTTGATCTGTTGGATTCTTTATATTCAACCGACCAGGCAGCCAAAAGAGACAATGGTGTAATGACCTTTTCTTCAAAAGATATTCAAAGCCCCAACTTTGCAAAAGAGTTCGGACAGTTTATTTTGTTTGATGGAAAGGCCGGCGATAAAAAAGTGGTGAAAACACAATTCGGGTATCATTACATTGAAATACTGAAGGACATCAATGTAGAGCCGCATTATAAAATTGCTTATCTGGCCAAGCCAATTGCAACCAGTCCGGAAACAGATAATCAAACACATAATCTGGCAGCTATGTTTGCAGGAGACAGCCGCGATTACAAATCATTTGAAGCCAATTTTGAAAAGAACCTGAAGCCAAAGGGATACAACAAGCAAGTGGCTTCTGATATTGACGAAATGCAATTTGATCTTAATGGTGTAACCGGTTCTGCAAGACCCTTTATCAAAAAGGTTTTTGATGCAGACAAAGGTGATGTCATCGGACCGGAATCTGTACAGGATAATTATGTTGTAGCTGTAGTGACCGATGTGAATAAACCCGGTTTGCCAAGCGTAAGTTCTGTACGCATGGCAATAGAGCCGCTCCTGCGCAACAGGAAAAAAGCAGAGATCATTGAAAAGAATATCGGCCAGATCACTACACTGGAGCAGGTATCTGCTAAGGTGAATCAACCTATTCAAACAGCGGATAGCCTTCGGTTGAACGGCGGACAAATGCTTGGCTACGAGCCAAAAGTTTTAGGAGCCATATTCAATCCTTCTAATAAAGGCAAGGTAGTGAATCAGCCTATTGACGGTGTTTCTGGCGTGTTTGTGGTTCGTGTTGATAATCTGGCTACCACGCCGGTGGAAGCCGCCAATATAGAAGAACAACGCCAGCAACTGGAAACACAAGCAAAGAACCAATTGATGCAGCAATTGCAATATGGTGCTAATCCGGTTGTTGAACCATTGAAGAAAGAAGCAAGCATTAAAGATTACAGGGCTAAGTTCTATTGATCTGTGATCAAATACATAATTAAAAAACCACTCGCTAAGAGTGGTTTTTTGTTTTCCGTCCCAGATTGGCATTTGCTTAACCCGCCAAGCCGTTTCAATAACTAATTTTGATGTATGAGTGAAGCTATTGTAAATAAGATCGCCAACAGCGGATTGGTCACGATTGATCTTGAAAATTATTTGCCTTCCGAAGCGATTGCAACATTTGATTTGAAAGAACATTTGTTCATGGGATTGATCTTAAAAGAAAAAGATTTCAGAGAAGCTTTGAAAAATCTGGACTGGTCTGTTTACCAGGATCAATGTGTTGCCATCACCTGCAGTGCAGATGCCATTATTCCGGCCTGGGCTTACATGCTTGTTGTTACTTACTTAAAATATGTGGCTAAGGATAGTTATGTTGGCACAGCGGCAGAAATGCAAAAACATCTTTTCCTGAAAAATATTGAGGCTATCAATACAAGCGAATTTGCAGATGCCAGAATTGTTATAAAAGGTTGCGGCGACAAAACCATTGAAAGTTTTGCTTATGCCGGCATCACAAAAGTTTTATTGCCTGTTGTAAAAAGTATTATGTATGGAGAACCCTGCAGCACTGTTCCGGTTTATAAAAAGAAGTAATGAAAAAATTTTTTGTACCCACAACGCTTGTTCTGTTCCTTGTTGCCTGCAACAACAATGAAAATACAGCAAGCCATCCGCAGTCAAATGATACTACAGAAGTGGAAGAACCGGTGGTTGACGTCAACCAGCAGGAAATTGTAAAGGCCTTTCCGGATGCCTATCAGTTTTTCAATCAGCAGGATTCTACATTTAATTCCGGCGGGTTTGAAGAAACCACAAGCGATACCATTCAAACGCCTGCTTTAAAATTGTCAAGCGCTTTAAAATCCTACGCTCCTTATTTCATTTACAATAGCGATAGCAGTTATGCCGTTGATCTGTATTCGTACAATATTTTGTTTGTAAAAAGAAATGGAAAGACTGTTGCAGAAGCAGGAGGCCCGGATACAGAAGTGGGTTTGATTGATCTTAAAAACAAAACACGCAAACGCATTTATTTCGGAGGCGCTTCTTCTGCAGTGATGGATGCCAAATGGGTCAACAACACGCAATTTCTTTTGCTTACGGGAGAAATTATTGACGATACAAAGCTTCAACCTCAGTTAATCAAATATACAGTTGATGGTAGCGTGGCTACTGATTTTGTTTATGATGATACTTTGCAGGTGAAGGTTTCTGATTATCGTGACAAAAGGCTTGGGGATTTGTAATCAAAACCATCCGCGTTTTTTAAACACCCAAAGCATCCAGATGGGAATGAGCAACATAAAAGCAATAGCAATATAAAAGCCACCTGGCTTGTGGAAGAAAATAACATTGGTATCGAAATTCATTCCAAAGATTCCTCCGATCACGGTTGCCGGCGCCAGCAAGCAGGTAACGATCGCCATTACTTTCATTACTTCATTCATCCGCAGGTTTACATTATTAATATACAGGTCCTGCATGCTGATCATAATATCGCGGTAGTTTTCATTTAACTCGTAAGCCTGTGTAATGTGGTCGTGAACATCTTTAAAATATTTTGATGTTCGTTCATCCAGCAAATCGCTTTCGCTGCGGATAATGCCGCCAATCAAATCCCGAACGGGAGCGATATTTCTTTTGAGCACAATTAATTCTTTTCGCAGTTGGTTGATCTTCGCCAATGATCTTGTATTGCTGTTGCGGATCACTTCTTCTTCCAACAGTTCTATTCTCTCTCCCAGCTTTTCCATCACAAAAAAATAGTTGTCAACAATAAGGTCCAGCATGGAATAACATAAATAATCCGCACCTCTCAAGCGTAATTTGCTGTTAGGAATTTTCAGTTTGTCGCGAATGGGATTGAACACATCTCTTTGCGGATCTTCCTGGAAGGTGAGCACAAAATCTTTTCCCAATACAATGCTTACCTGCTCCTGATCTACTGTTTCAGTTGTTTCATTGTAGTAAAGCATATTGAGCAGGCAATATAAAATTCCTTCCACTTCATCCATCTTTGGACGCTGGTTGACACTTAAAATGTCTTCGGCTATCAAAGGATGGATGCCGTATTTTTCACTGATTAAATCCACATCGTGCCTGCGCAAACCATCAATATTGATCCAGCTAATATGCCTGTTCTCTTTAAAATTAAAGCTGTCTTCTATTTTGGTGAGGCTGTATTCGTGCAAGGAGCTCTCGTCATAATCATAAACGGTTATAAATACTTTATCGGCATCCTTGCGGTTGATGCTTATAGTTGGATTAATGTTGAGTATTTCTTTGGTCCGGTTAGTGCCAAATAAAGAAACCGGGATCAGGTAACGAAAATATTTTTTCGCACTTGCCATGAAAATTATTTGCTGAAAGATAAGAAAGAGCAAAGAAAGAGACTGCCTTAAAAATAAGAACAGTCTCTTTTTGTTTGGACAGCCGAAATTAATTTTCAATCAGAATACACACCCGGTCTTCTTTGCATCGGGTCGGAAGATTCTCGTGTTAAAACGAAGTTCACAAAGGGAAAATATCGTTGCGACGAAATAACTCAAATAAATAAATTTGCTTTAGATCACATGTCGCTGTCAGATCAATTTTACTTAGCAAGTGAATTATAATAGTC
>JAICTW010000248.1 GCA_025936195.1 Flavisolibacter sp. | reverse complement strand
AAAGAAGTGGATGCCATCCTCCAGAAAAGATTGAATCAAAAGAAGGATAAGGGAATTGCTTTATTGCATGGACTGCCCGGAACAGGTAAGACCACTTATCTGCGGTACCTGGTTGGGAGATTGAAGAAGAGAGTTCTTTTTTTATCGCCAAGCCTTGCAGGCAATTTGATGGATCCTGATTTTATCGATCTTTTGATTGATAATCCAAACACAGTTGTGGTCATTGAAGATGCAGAGAATATTATCGCGGATCGCAGAACGTCAGGAAGTTCATCGGTATCAAATCTTTTGAATATTTCAGATGGTTTGCTGGCTGATTTTTTGAATGTACAAATCATCTGCACATTCAATAGTTCATTGACCTTGGTAGATAATGCATTGACCCGAAAAGGCAGGTTAATAGCCAAGTATGAATTTGGTAAACTATCAATTGAGAAAGCACAACGGTTAAGCGATCATTTAGGATTTAAAAAGATCATTGACAGACCAATGACTGTTGCGGAGATCAGTAATCAAAATGATAAAACCTTCGAAGCGAAGCAAGTCGAGATTATTGGTTTTAGGAGAGAGATATTGGAAAATTAAAATCAAACCGCTGCATGCACTGCGCTTGCAGCGGTTAATAAATTATTTATGGCAAAGTTGAAACTAACAGGAAAGCAATTGCGTTCCATCGGTTATCCTGAAGGACCGGTGATCTCGATTGCTATTAACATAATGGAAAAGAATTTCAAACATCTGCCGGAAGCAGATGCATTGGAAATATTGAGCAGCATTTTGCAAAGCCCCAATCAATATGCTCATGATGGAGTACTGGGGAAAATTGCAGAAGCTTTATTGCCTAAGCCTCAACCGGCAGGTGCGGAAATTTCATTGAATCAAAACGGGATTCAATTTAATGTTTTCGGAAGCGAAGGCATTGAGCAAGGCGCTTTGCATCAAATGTATACTGCTGCTAAATTACCCATTGCTATTGCCGGCGCTTTAATGCCCGATGCACATCAGGGTTATGGTTTGCCAATTGGTGGAGTACTGGCAACTAAAAATGCCGTGATACCTTATGGTGTTGGCGTGGACATTGGTTGCAGAATGTGCCTTTCTATTTTTGATATTGATCCGAAAGAGTTGACACAAAGGGAAAGCTATTTCACAAGAGAGCTGAATGAAGCAACACTTTTTGGAAGCGGTTCTATGTTTGATAAACCTTCCGATCATGAAGTGATGTACCGGAAAGAATTTGATGAATTAGGATTATTGAAAGGTTTGCAAGGAAGAGCATGGAAGCAATTGGGTTCATCAGGTTCGGGAAATCATTTCGTGGAATTTGGTGTGGTGGAGATAGCAGAGAAGGACGAAGTGTTAGGCATTGAATCAGGAAAGTATTTGGGTTTGTTATCACACTCCGGCTCAAGAGCATTGGGTGCGAACATTGCGAATCACTATACTAAGATCGCCAAGGAAAAAAGAAGGCTGCCCGGTGAAGCATCCAATCTTGCATGGCTATCACTGGATGAACACGAAGGTTACGAATACTGGATGGCGATGAACCTTGCCGGTGATTATGCATCGGCCTGTCATCACATTATTCATGCGAAAATTGCAAAGCAGTTAGGAAGACAACCTTTGAAGATGGTAGAGAACCATCACAATTTTGCATGGAAGGAAATGCACAACGGCAAGGAAGTGATCGTTCACCGGAAAGGCGCCACTCCTGCTGATAAAAATGTTCTGGGAATTATTCCTGGTTCTATGACCGCTCCTGGTTTTATTGTGAAAGGATTGGGTGAAGAAGCTTCTGTAAATTCTGCCTCGCATGGTGCAGGAAGAAAGATGAGCAGAACTTCTGCAATAAAATCCATCACACATAATCAACTCAATGAAGCATTGGAAAAGCATGGAGTAAAATTATTGGGTGGCGGACTAGATGAGGCGCCATTTGCTTACAAGGATATTTATGAAGTGATGAAGGCGCAAAAACATTTGGTGGAAACAATGGGTTTGTTTTATCCGAAGATTGTAAAAATGGATGGAGCGCAACCAAAGCAATGGAAGAAAAAGAAGAGTCAGAACGGAATGGAATTAACGGGAGAATAGTTGGAGAAATGCAGAGCGATATTTTAATTCTTTTCTGAAAAAAATATTACACAGTTTTTAAACATGCACAATCACTGAACTTAACCATGACTGAGGTTGTACGAATATTTCCTCAATTAAGATTTGAAGAGCTCTTTATTCCATTGCAGGGAGAGGCGCTAAATCAAAAAATAATTTGAAGCTGAAAGCCTTGTCAGGCTTAGATTTCATCGTTTCGTCATAATCTTGTTAAGTTTTTTGAACAAACAATAAACAGGCATCGGCTTTGTTTCAATTGAAACAAAAACAAAGTATATGCAGAGAATGATTGGACTGGCGCTGCTAACCGTAACAACCATTGCAGCGTTGAGCAGTTGCACAAAAGATCCTTTAAAAAATATGACCGAAGACGAGAGCCGCATCTACATCACCAACCACGACTCGACAGCTAATTTCAATTCGTACAAAACTTACAGCATTGTTGATTCTGTTTCATTGGTGGATAACAACCGCCTTGCAGGAAAAGAAGCAACGTCCTGGGACATGCAGGTGATTGGTGCTATACAAAATGCCATGAACGAAAGAGGTTTTGTAAAAGTTGATCGTTCGCAAAATCCGGATTTGGGTATTAACGTGAGCCGTGTGTACAACACCACAACCAATGTGGTTAACCTTACCGATTACTGGGATTATTATGGCGGCTACTACGATCCTTATTATTGGGGATACGGCGGCTATGATTATTATTTTCCTCCCGCCTATGGAGTGTATCAAACTACAGAAGCAGCACTTTCCATTGATATGCTGGATCTAAAAGATGCTTCCGGAAGTCAAACCATTAAAGGTGTATGGAACGGGCTTATTCGCGGCGAAGGAATTTTTAAAAGCAGCAACGTGGATAGCCAGGTACAAACCTTATTTGATCAATCACCCTATTTAAAAACCACCCGATAAAAATTTATAAGTATGAAAAACAGCAAAGCAATTTTACCACTTTTCGTTTTTCTTTTTGCCGCTTTCCTTGCAAAGGCGCAAAAAGGAGAAACCAAATTGGATATAGATTATAGTGCAGCCTTCCCCATGAGCAGTTTTAAAGATGTAATTTCTTCTAATTCCTATCGTGGATTTAAAGCCGGCATTTTGTATGGTGTGTCCGATAAAGTTTCAGTAGGATTGGGAACAGGCTTCCAGGATTTTTATCAAAAAAACCCAAGGCAGTTGTACAAATTATCGGATGGCAGTGATCTGTCGGCCGTTGTTTCCTACACGATTCAAACCATACCGGTATTGGCCGAGGTGAAATACAATTTTACACCGGCTGCTGCCATACAACCTTACGTAGCTGCTGGTGTTGGCGGTAATTTCGTTCAGTATAATCAGCTTTTTGGTGAATTTGGTGACCAGCAAAGCAAGATCAGGTTTGCGGCACGTCCCGAAGCCGGTTTGCTGATTCCTTTTAAGAAAGGAGGTGCAGGTTTCAATATTGGTGCATCTTACAACATCATGCCTTTTAACCAGGATGGCATTAAAAACCTGAATAACCTTGCTGTTCATGCGGGGTTCAGTCTTCCTTTGAGAAAGTAATAAGCACAATAAATGATCATCATAAACATGAGCCTTCGTTTACGGGAGGCTCTTTTCATGTCCGGAAGTAAGAGCAATTTTTTTATTATTTCGCTTTATAGCTTCCAGTGAGTTTGTCGCCTGTTAGTCCTTTTTCAGCGAAAGTTTCCGGAAAAAAACGGGCTTCCGTATCAAATCATTGCAGATATGAAACTCTGCATTTATATTAGCTGATTTTAAAGAATGGGTTTTAGCTGGAAGTAGTTCTTGCTTCAACCCTTGTAGTATTGTCCTTATTCCATAGTTCTCACATCCTTTCCATAAATGAATCAATTAAAAAGTGAGCAGCTTATAGAATTCAATTCCTATAATGAAAAAAATGTTCGACCATATTTTTAATCTGGGCATTCGCGATCAGCTTCCTGCTTATCAGCAGCATAAAATCCGCTTTACCAACATTCTGGCGGTAAATTTTCTGGTTTTAGCCTTGTTCTATTTCATTATGGGATTTGTAGTTGGTTCATTTTATTTGAGCCTGATCTGTTTTGGCCTTCTCTTGTTTGGCTCACTGGGTTTATGGATGAATGGTCTTTTCAGGTATGAATTGGCTCAGAGTATTTCTCTTATCTCAGTCAGCCTTCTTTTGTTTTGCGGCTGTAATATTTTGAGTAACGGAAAGGATTTTGCCGTGTTGTTTCTCCCTCATATTATTGCTTACGGTGTTTATTATGACCTGGACGGCAAGCATAAAATGGCGCTGACCAATGTAGCCATTACCTGTCTTAGTATTACTGGTTTTTTTCTGCTGCCGCACCAGTTTTTAGCTGCCGAAACTATTCCTGAAACATGGGTTCCTTTTTTCTGGAATTGCAATCTCGTAGTTTCTCTGTTCTGTGCTTCCTCCTATATTTTTTTCATTGTACAGCATACTAACAAAAGCAGCGCTGAATTGAAACGTGCCTGGATGGAAGCAGAACGCAAGCGGGAGGAACTATCGGAAGAAAAAAATAAAGCAGAAGCGGCCACAGTTGCTAAATCTCATTTTCTATCGAACATGAGTCACGAGCTCAGAACTCCTTTGAATGGCATTATTGGTACGGTGCATTTGCTTTTGCAGGAAAGTATGCTTGAAGAACAAAAACAGCACTTCACTGTTTTAAAATATTCTTCTGAACACATGCTTAGTCTGGTAAACGATGTACTGGACTTTAGTAAGATCGAAGCCGGCGAAATGCATATGTCACCGGTAAGTTTTAACCTAAACAATACATTGCAAAAATTGCAATCCGTTTTTGATGGACAGTTTAGGGAACGCAATATTAAGTTGGTATTTGATGCGGATGCTTTTCTAAACCGTGATTTTGTCGGCGATGAAACAAGATTGAACCAAGTGCTTACTAATTTGATCAGCAACGCACTCAAATTTACCAGACAGGGACAAGTGCATTGTTCTGCAAAACTCGTTACGGCCAGTAGTCAGTCTGCCGAAATCAGGTTTGCCGTAAAAGACAGTGGCATTGGTATCAGTGCAGAAAAACATCAAAAAATATTTGAAGCCTTTCGCCAGGGAGAATCTTCCACTACAAGACGCTTTGGAGGTACTGGTCTTGGTTT
>JAICTW010000071.1 GCA_025936195.1 Flavisolibacter sp. | reverse complement strand
AATAATTGGTGATCACACTTTTATTGGTTTCCAGGTAGAGCTGATCAAAGATCATAGCCTTAGAATGAATCGTAGTTTTTGCTTTCAGCGATTTTACAACCAGGCCACTGCGTTCCCGTGCAGATAAATTAATGTTGCCGGTAACGGTATCTTTAGTCCATCCAATATTTTTTAAGTTGCCGCTAATGTGGTTGAAATCAATATGGCTTCCATCAAAATAAGAAACGGTAGAAGTCATGGTTTCGTGGTCGTTTCTAAATCTACCGTTCTTTATAGTAACCGATCCGAAACGGATGTTCCAATCGGGCGAAGCACTTTTGGAAACCATTTCCGTTTCTACCGTATCTTCTGTATCGGGTTCTTTTCCTTCATAATCAAAAATGGAAAAATAGGGCTTGTCCAGGTCAAGATCACTGACATCAATGGTCCTATCGCTGAATGTGATCTGCCTTGCATCCATATTTAAGCTGCCAACCTTTGCATGAAGATCCCTGCCCGCCCAGGCATCTTTTTCATTAAAGCTCACATTCTTCATTTCCACTTTCTTCAGGTCGAAGGAAATGCCTGCTTTTTTTTGGGTGCCGGTATCGGTTGTTCCTGATGCGAAATATTTTTCAAGGAAAGCATAGTTCCAAACAGAATCAGTGCGGTTCAGATTAATAACTGCATTTTCAAGACCGATATACTTCAGGTCGACCTTATCTTTAAAAAAGAACCAATCGGTGATCCGCACCTGGAATTTGCCTGCATATAAAAGCGTATCGTGCTTCTGATCTTCCATCAACACGCCTTCCAGGTTCATTTTATTAAAATTGAAAAGATTAAACCTTACATGTTGGATCGTAATTTTTGTTTGCAATTCTTTGGAAAAACGTTTCGTAACCTGTTGTGCCAGCCAGTTTTGCCCCACATCGGTTTGCAGAAAACCATAAAGCAAAAGGATCAGCAGTAAAATGCCGAGTAAAATGCGAGAGAATATCTTCCAGAACTTCCTCAGATGAAAGGATTTTTGTAAAAATAGCTAAACATCATCTGCACACAAATTTGCAAACGTAAAACAGAACGAAAAATTTGTGAAAGCTGAAAATAAGAAGGACTTAATTCTTTGGAATAGCGCATTGTTTGTTCCTTTCGCATTCACTGCAAAAGCCATTCATCAAAATTTAAGATCATACAAACCTGGAATCAGCTACTCTTAAAATCTCATTCCCTTTCACTTTATTATTTTTGCACGGCATGACAGAAAAGATACTGATTCTTGATTTCGGTTCTCAATACACCCAATTAATTGCCCGTGCTGTAAGAGAAGCGAATGTTTACTGCGAAATCGTTCCCTTCAACAAACCCATCGAATACAGCCCCTTGCTCAAAGGAATTATTTTATCCGGCTCGCCTTTTTCAGTAAATGATGAAAAAGCACCGGAGGTAAACGTTGAGCATTTGGTAAAGAATGTGCCTGTGCTTGGCATTTGTTATGGTGCACAATTAACGGCCAAACAGTTTGGCGGCAAAGTGGAGAAAAGTAATAAAAGAGAATACGGACGTGCCGTTTTGCATTTGGAAAATGATGATGCATTGCTCAAAGATCTGATTCCTTCGTCTCAGGTTTGGATGAGCCATGCTGATTCTATTTTGCAATTGCCGGAAGAGTTTGAAGTTCTGGCTACAACCGATAGTATTCCTGTAGCTGCCTTCAGAAAGAAAGTCCTTATCAATGATGAATTTACTAACAGCACGACAACCTCAAACCCCAAACCTCAAACCTTAAACCCTTTATATGGTTTGCAATTTCATCCCGAAGTTTATCATTCCATTGAAGGCAAAAAGATCCTGCATAATTTTTTAGTGAACATCTGCCATTGCTCGCAGGACTGGACACCGGCGCATTTCATTACTGATACTGTTGCGGCATTAAAAAAACAAATTGGCGATGGCAAAGTGGTAATGGCCATCAGCGGAGGTGTGGATTCCACCGTTGCAGCAACATTGATCAGTCGCGCCATTGGAAAAAACCTTCACGGAATTTTTGTTGACAACGGCGTGTTGCGCAAAAATGAATTTGAATCTGTTTTAAATACCTACAAACAACTTGGCTTAAATGTAAAAGGCATTGATGCCAGAAAATTATTTTATGACAAGCTGAAAGGCAAAACCGATCCGGAGAAAAAAAGAAAAGCCATTGGCAAAACCTTTATTGAAATTTTTAATGAAGAAGCCAAAAAAATCAAGAACGTTTCTTTCCTTGGACAGGGAACTATTTACCCGGATGTGATTGAAAGCATTTCCGTACATGGACCTTCGGTTACCATCAAATCGCATCATAACGTTGGCGGACTACCAAAAAAAATGCATTTGAATTTAGTGGAACCGCTTCGCTATTTGTTTAAAGATGAAGTAAGAAAAGTAGGTCTTGAACTGGGTATTCCCGAAGACATGGTCAACCGTCATCCTTTTCCGGGGCCCGGATTAGCAATAAGAATTTTAGGGGAAGTAACCGAAGAAAAAGTGAAGCTTCTGCAAAAAGCAGATGATATTTACATTAATGAGTTGAAGAAACACCATTTGTATGCAACCGTATGGCAGGCCGGAGCAATCTTACTTCCGGTACGCAGCGTAGGCGTTATGGGTGATGAGCGTACGTATGAATTTACAGTGGCTTTAAGAGCAGTGACCAGTGTGGATGGAATGACTGCCGACTGGGCACATCTTTCTTATGATTTTCTGGCGCAGGTGTCGAATGAAATTATTAATTCAGTGAAGGGCATCAATCGAGTGGTGTACGATATCAGCAGCAAGCCGCCGGCAACTATTGAATGGGAATAAGCCTGAACGTGATTAATAGGATTTAAAGGATTATGATGAAAAAAACTTTTTTCTTTTTCGCATTTGTTTTTTTGATTGCTGGCATAATGAATGCTCAGGAGATCAGAAGATATAAGATCGCCATCTTCACTCCTTTGTATCTGGATTCTGCCTTTGATGCCTCGGGAAATTTTCGTTATGAAAAAACAGGCGCACGGTTTGTAAATGCAGGGCTGGATTTTTATTACGGCGCACAACTGGCATTGGACTCTCTGCAAAAAAGAGGAGCGCCACTGGATGTATTTATTTGCGATAGCCGCGGCAAACAAAGTATCAGCTATCAATTGTCGAAGCCGGAGATGCGGGATGTTGACATGATCATTGCACAAACCAATGCACCCGAAACCAGATTGCTCGCCGATATAGCAATGCAAAAAAGAATTCCTTTTATTTCAACAACGTTTCCGAACGATGCAGGTGTTGACAACAATCCGTATTTCGTAATTCTTAACTCCACGTTGCAGGCGCATGTGGAAGGTATCTACCGCTTTCTTCAAAAATATCACAGCCTCGATCCTATTGTGATGTTCCGGAAAAAAGGTATTCAGGAAGACCTTTTGAAAAACAGCTTTAGTAATTTTTCTAAGGCCACGGTATCCACTCCTTTGAACATTCAGTATGTTGATCTTCCTGCCAACTTTACTGCACAAACATTGATGTCGCATTTAGATAGCACAAAAAGAACGGTTTGCATTGCAGGAAGTCTGGACGAGACTTTTGCCATGAGGCTTACACAAGCTTTGGCCTCTATCAACAATCAATATCCGGTCCGTGTCATTGGAATGCCTACCTGGGAGAATTACAATTTCAGCAAAGCAAAGGACCTCGAAATTATTTACAGCAGTCCGTTCTATTATCATTCAGGTTCAGAATTGGAAAATGCATTGAATAATGAGTATGCAAAAACATTGAGCACAAAACCATCCGAGCTATTCTTCCGCGGTTATGAAACCACTTTACGGTTTGCTTTATTGTTGTTGGATACCGGTAAGGATGTTGCATCCAATCTTTCACGCAAAGGCAATACAGTTTTCACTCCGTTTGATATTCAGCCGGTGTTTAAAGATCAATCCAAAATGTCGCTGGATTATTTTGAAAACAAGCATTTGTATTTTGTAAAAGTTTTCGGAACGGTGAAGAATATTTTGTACTGAATGAAAAAGACATTAGTTAAAAACAGGAACTAATATCTCTTACTTCTTACTCAGCCTTCACCACTCAACTATTCCACTGATTTCAAACCACACTCCTCTCCCTTTTTCAGCATATATTGATACGCAGTTTCGTAATCGTTAGGAATAATGCCATCTAAAATAGCATCCCTGATCGCATCTTTAATTATGCCCACAGGTTTTGAAGGAGGAATGCCAAAGGTTTTCATGATGATATCGCCTGTGATGGGCGGCTGCCAGTTACGGATGTGATCTTTTTCTTCTACCTCTTTGCATCGCTCCCGCACCAATTCAAAATTGGCGAGAAAGCGTTTTACCTTTAGTTTGTTTTTAGAAGTGATGTCGCTTTTGCAAAGGGCCATCAGGTCTTCAAAATTATTTCCTGCATCAAATAACAAACGGCGGATAGCAGAATCAGTAATATTTTCTTTGGTCAGGCTGATGGGACGTAAATGCAATTCCACAAGCTTTCTTACATACTTCATTTCCTCACCCAAAGGCAGCTTCAGTTGATTAAATATCTTAGGCACCATTCTTCCACCAACCACTTCATGACCATGAAAGGTCCAGCCATGATCTTCTTCAAAACGCTTGGTGGCAGGTTTGCCAATATCATGAAGAATGGCCGCCCATCGCAACCAAAGATCATTGGAACGCTCAGCAACATTGTCCAGCACCTGCAAGGTGTGATAAAAATTATCCTTATGCCCTAATCCATCAATAAATTCTGCACCGGCCAGATCCACCATTTGCGGAAATATTTTTTTGAGCAATCCGGTATCAAATAAAAGTTTAAAACCAATGGAAGGCTTTTCACAAAGGATGATTTTGTTCAGTTCATCTGTGATGCGTTCTTTGGAAACAATGGTTATGCGATCCGCATTTCTTTCGATAGAATGAAAGGTTTCCGGATAAATATGAAACTGTAATTGTGTAGCAAAACGAATGGCACGCATCATGCGCAAAGGATCATCACTAAACGTTCTGTCCGGATCAAGCGGGGTACGAATAAGTTGTTGCTTCAAATCATCCAATCCTTTAAAGGGATCAATCAACTTTCCATAATCTTCTTTATTCAAACCAATGGCCAGAGCATTGATGGTAAAATCTCTGCGGTTCTGATCATCTTCAATGGTTCCTGCTTCCACTTCCGGATTGCGTGAATGCGAACGGTAACTTTCTTTTCTTGCTCCAACAAATTCCAGATCAAAGCCGTCCGGCATTTTAAAATGTGCTGTACCGAAATTTTTAAAATAAGAAACTTTTGGATGAGGCTTGAAATGTTTTGATGCTTCTTCCGCTAATTTTAATGCATTACCCACGCACACAAAATCGGCATCCTTTGTTGGCCTTCTTAAAAGTTTATCGCGAACAAATCCGCCAATCAAATAGCAGGGATAACCCAATTCTTCCGCTGCTTTGGCAATCTTTCCAAAAATTTTCAACTCCGTATCAGTACAATTGATTTCCATTGCAGGCAAAGATAACCGCAGATTAAAATTTGAAATGGATTATCAGGATACACTTCAGGACTTTTAATTTCGAATAACAATTCGTGTTCCATCATTATTCCACTTAATGATTTGCGAGGGTTGTGAAGGCCTGGTATCCTCTTGTCTCCATTGCACAACATAGTTCACTGCATTTTTTATTTCATCGGAAACATCAGCAAAGAATTTTGGTGAAGCTTGTCCACTGATATTGGCTGAAGTGGAAACGATTGGCTTTCTCAACCGCTTGATCAAATGCCTGCAAAATTCATCCCCTGCAATTCTGATGGCAATGGAACCATCTTCGGCGATAAGATTATCAGGCAAACCAATAGCCTGTTCAAATATGATGGTTGTGGGGCGGGTTTGCTCTTCAATAAAATCAAACACTGATAAATCAGGAGCCGCCACATATTGCAACACGTCTCTTTCGTCTGCCACAAGAATGATCAGGCTTTTGCTGTCCTCACGGTTTTTAATTTCATAAATTTTTTTTACTGCATCAGCGTCAGTGGCATCGCAGCCAATTCCCCAAATGGTATCGGTTGGATAAAGAATAACACCACCCTTTCGCAAAACTTCCAGGGCTTTTTCTACTTCGGATTCAAAAATTTTTTTTTCCATTATGATAGATGCAGTTTTACAGTTTCAACAATCCGGTTGCTATCTAACCTTTCTAAACATTGTGGCACACCAAATCGCAGGCAAACATTTTTTTCGCAGGGTTCGCAACTTAATTGTCCCAGACGAATGATGCTCCGCAATTCTTTGTTATATGGTGCTGTGTTGCTTTCGTTTCCTGCACCAAATAAAACAACAGTGCGTGTTCCCAATGCATTGGCCAGATGTGCAGGACCGGAATCTGTTGTGAGCAGCAATTGAGCCGAAGCCAGGATTTCCGCTAACTGGCATAAGGATGTTTTTCCGGCAAGGTTTTCAATACTTGATGAATCGTTTAGTTGAGCAATGACCGCATCAACAAACTCTTTTTCTTTTGGTGCGCCAATCAGCACGATTTTTTGCTGAATAGAATAACTTAATAAATTCAAAAGTTCAACCGATTTCGCAACAGTTAACCGTCTGGATGAAGCTTCTGAATTGATATTAACAACAACATAATTCTTCTTCTCAAAAGAATGATGTAAAGAAACGTTTGCAGGCAAAGATCTTCTACCCGTATATAATTCCAATAAATGAATGTACTCTTCTACCCTGTGTAATCTTTGTGGCTTTTGATAAGTATCCGTCATTAAAATTTGACGCCATTCCTTTTTATAGCCAATTCTTTTTCCTGCACCGGATGCAAGGCCCATGATGGCTGTCGAAAAAGAATCGGGCAAACAAAAGAACAGATTGAATCGCTCCGTTTTTTTGATCTGTTTACCGAACTCAATCAATCCTTTCACACCATTAAATTCATCCTTATTAAAAATAAATTGGTGTTCTGTTTTTGGAAATAAAGGAAGTAATTCGTGGATACCTTTTTTAACGATCACACTTACTGCCGCGTCCGGGAAAAAATAGGGAAGCTGGTTTAAGAAACCCACAGACATCACCATATCTCCTAACCAATTTGGTAATCGAACCAGAATTTTCATGTGCACTCCCTAAGTTTGCAAAAAAATTTGCGATGAAGTTAAGAGAGTCCGTTGAACAAGCATGGCAAAACCGTGAAATGCTTTCCTATCTGGGCATTGTAAACGATGTAAAAGCCGTTATTGAAGAAGTGGATAAAGGAAGATTGCGTGTGGCGGAGCCCACTGAAAATGGATGGCAGGTAAATGAATGGGTGAAGCAGGCCATTCTTTTATATTTCAGTATTCAGCAAATGCAAACCTGGAGTGTAGCGCCTTTTGAGTGGTACGATAAAATGGAGTTGAAAAAAAATTATAAGGAGCTCGGTGTTCGTGCTGTGCCGCACGCCGTGGCACGCTATGGCGCTTACATCGCAAAGAATGTTGTGTTGATGCCCTCGTACGTAAACATCGGCGCTTATGTAGATGAAGGCACCATGGTAGATACATGGGCAACGGTTGGTAGTTGCGCACAAATTGGAAAAGGTGTTCATTTAAGTGGAGGTGTTGGCATTGGCGGTGTGTTGGAACCCTTGCAGGCTTCTCCGGTTATTATTGAAGATGGTTGCTTCATTGGATCGCGTTGCATTGTTGTGGAAGGAGTTCGGGTAGAGAAAGAAGCAGTGCTTGGTGCCAATGTTGTATTAACGCAATCCACAAAAATTATTGATGTAAGCGGCAGTGAAGCTGTTGAAACAAAAGGTGTAGTGCCGGCACGAAGCGTTGTGATTCCCGGAAGCTATAGTAAAAAATTTCCAGCGGGAGAATACAATGTCAGTTGTGCATTGATCATTGGCAAACGCAAGTCCAGCACGGATTTAAAAACAAGTTTAAATGATGCATTAAGGGATTTTAATGTTGCTGTATAAGCTTTTCTTTAAAATGATTTTTTAATTTTTCATTCTTCATTTTCCATTTACATTTGCTCCCCTGCCCGGGTGGCGAAATTGGTAGACGCACCGTCTTCAGGTGGCGGCGTCCGAAAGGATGTGCTGGTTCGAATCCAGTCCCGGGCACTTTTACTATCTCAACATAATATTTCCTGGGGCAATTGTCAGTGAAGCTTTTCCAGAGTAATTGTCAAGAAATTGAAGGATGCCATCTGAAAGGATAAAAGGAAACTTTATCCTTGTAGTGATGCATATTTTTCGATAAAATAATTAGTGGGTGATACATTCTGTCTGTAGAAAGCTAATAGTCTTTGCCGTCCAAATGAAATAATCAAAGATTCCAGCACCGTGTCATTATGATGGTCGTGGTGCACACTGGCAGAAGCTTGCGTATCAATAAACCCTTCATAATGTAGTTCGCAGAAATCTTTTGCCCAATCAAGGATTTCCGCAAGGTTACCAACATAGGAATAATAGTTTTTTTCACTGCTGATATTTTGCAGTGCGGCCAAAAATTTCTTGGCCAGTTGCCCGGCAACTATATTCATCAAATCTTCTTT
>JAICTW010000711.1 GCA_025936195.1 Flavisolibacter sp. | reverse complement strand
GTCCTTGGCAAACTTGGCGCCGATCTCTGATAAGTCGGGCCCGAAATTAATCCCTTTATTATTTACCTGGTGGCACGACATACAAGTGTTAGAAAATACCAATTGCCCATGAACCTTATCACCATTCATTTTAACTAAACTGGCCACAGGCGCTAAGTTATTGTTGTCGTTTTCTCCTTTATGATAAAAAGCCATGGCTCTTCTATTGATATCGCTCCTCCATGCTTTGAGTAAAATCTTTTCTGCGGTTGTATCAAGTTCCGGCGGAAGCTTTTTCGAAGATACCAGGTTCATTAATTTTTCCTGGCCATCATAACCATTTGCAAAACCTTGGGTGGCTTTTTCTCTTACGGCAAGGTCCAGTTTTTTATCCATCAACAGGGTTTGAAGAAGGTCTTTGGCCTGTCCATCGTTCACCCTTCCCAATGAAGTTAAGAGGATCATTGCTGATGCCGTATCAGAATGGATGGCCGATTTTATGGCACCGGCGCCACCGTTCTTTATCAACAGGTTTAAAGATCTTGTTTTAATGTCTTCATCTGAATTTTTCATAGCCATTTCCAACAATTCAGGATTCTGATTTTTAATGTTATACTTTGACACCAGATCCAAAAATTGCGCACTGCCTTTCGTTGATTCAAGGCTGGCGTCAATCATTTGTTTTATGGAAGGAGTTATCACCAGTTTGGAAGCATCCAACTGAAGCAAAGTATATATCCTTCTTACGTTTTCATTCGGTCCATACTCTTTTTCAGAACCTGAATTTAGCAAAGACAAAAGAATTTGTTGTTTGGAAGAATCTGTTTGAAAATCAAATGCACGGAAGAATTTCAGGTTCTTTGAAAGATCAATTTGATCATCCCTGATAATGGTTGCCAGCATCGGCAAGGCAGCGCTGGCTCTTGATCTCCAAACTATATCTCTTCCTGCGGGCGTATTCCAGTTATCTCCCACCAGTGTTTTCCACGCTGCAAAATAAGTGTCCCATTGCCTGTCGGCACTTATTCCTGCTGCTTCCAAATACCACCTGTCTTTGCCATCATATTTTTGCGCAAGCGCAGCCCACAAAGCCGGGGCTTCCGGAGAGGTATTGTGTCTTAATGCCATAAAAGCTTCTCTGCGCACCTGTGCGGACGGATCATTTACCGCTTCCTTCACCAGTGGAATCACGTCCATATTAATTTGCCGCGCTGCTTTAAATGCAGTTATCCTGATATTTTCATCTTTATCTTTCGCTGCTTTATTTACATATTCAGCTCCTTTGCCGGGCAGTTTGGACAACAACCAAAGCGCTCTTGCCCGATACCGCGCATTATCAGAATTATTGAAAACATCAGCCAAATCTTTTTCTGCTGCAGCGCCCTGTTCATGCAGCTTTTGCCAGGCAAGATAGCGCGTTGCCAAATTTGGATTTTCCAAAGCTTCGATGGCATCCTTTGTATTGTCAACAGAAAATGTGGGAATTTTATATTTTGAAACATCCGGAGCTACCCTGAATACGCGGCCCCTGTTGAGGTCTCCCACTTCATGGCCACCCACACCGGGATCATACCAGTCGGCGATGAACAAAGAGCCATCCGGCGCCATACCAATATCCGAAGGGCGAAACCAACTGTCATCCACACTTTCTACTACATTAACAATCTTTGCCGAATAACCGGCTCCCTCTTTTTCTACCGGGTAAGAACGGACTATATTTTTTCCCGCATCAGCATGTATCACCTGTCCGTAAAATTCATCGGGAAGAAGCTTGCCTTCATTTACCAAAATTCCTGTGGGAGAACCGGAACCTGTTTGCAATAAATTGGGTACTACCCCAGGATCGTTTAGATGCCAATGCTGCAAAGGAATAGAGTCTTCCATATTCACCCTTCGTGTTCTCCATCCATCTCCGGTCATCTCATCCGTATATCCATAATTACCATATTCCAAAATATAATTAATACGCACGCCCCTGTTGCCATCATCATCATTATCCGATTGCCACAAATTTCCAAAAGCGTCGACGGCAACTTCGTAAGGGTTTCTAAAATTATTACCCAATACTTCAAAGTTGCTTCC